>JAUIKE010000176.1 GCA_030430845.1 Bacteroidia bacterium
TAGCGGTAATATTGGAGACGGACAGGTTGGTAGGCACCGAGGGAGCCTCATTATCGACAGACGCTAATGTGGTCACGGAAGTTTCGGCCGGATCAGATTCGTTGCCGGCAGCGTCCTCGGCTGTAAGCTTGATGTTGTAGTTAGTATTAGGTGAAAGACCAGTCAGGTCATAAGTCAAATTAGTTGTACTTCCTTCAAATACGTCATCAACATAGATGTTATATCCGGTAACACCTACGTTATCCGTTGAGGCGGTCCAGGAAAGGTCGGTTGAAGTTTGTGTAGTATTAGAGGCTGTCAGGTTACCTGGTACAGAAGGAGGCTCGGCATCGCCGCCTCCCTGGTATGGATCTCCAACTCCTACTGCATACCAGGCATTGGTAGTTGCGATGACTTCGGCTGATTCTGCCCCATAAAGGTCAATGGCAGATTGGATGGCGCCTGTGCGGGCATCTGCGAAGGTAGAATTGACGGAAAGATAAACCGACAGGTTGCGATAGGCAATTTCTGCGGCTTTTGTTATGCCAATACCATTAACATTGTAAGAGTCATTGTTATCGTTGGTTCCGCTTTCTCCTTCAGACAGGATGTAAAACCACTTATTTTGTACCCCTGAATTGGAGTGTACGCCACAGTAGTCATTGGACTGGGAAGGATTACTACAATTGGGATCTCTCCAGAAAGACCCTCCGTAAGTATCAGGATCTGAGAAGGCATTCGGGTTGTCCATGGAGCGGATTGCACCACTACCGCCAATACCTATATCCGTACCCATTTGCCAGTCGTTTGAGCCGGTAGCATAGTTTTCTATAGCTTCACCGAAAATATCGGAGAAAGATTCGTTGAGTGCACCGGACTCTCTGCGGTAAACCAGGTTAGCCGAATATTCTGTGACGCCATGTGTAATTTCGTGGCCGACAATGTCCAAAGACACTAAAGGTGAATAATTGACTCCATCTCCATCTCCATAAGTCATACGCTGTCCGTCCCAAAATGCATTTACGTAATTATTAGCGTAATGGACGTAGGACCGGATGACGCCCCCGGCATCATCGAAAGAATTGCGGCCGTGAGACTGAAGAAAATATTTATGCGTTTGCTCGGCGCCCCAGTGTGCCTGGACACCAGTATCATCTTCATCAAAGAAATCATCCGTACTAGTGAAATCAATAGCATTATTATAATTGGTACCATTCTGCATATTATAGGTCTCAATTCCATTTCCGTCAGATGTCTGACGCAAACGATAAATTGAGCCTGTAAAGTCTGCAGTGAAGTTTAGAGTTCCATTATACAAACTATTGCCTGAGGCGGGTACATCAGTAGTATGTATCTTGCTGTTCAAAGTAATAAAAGCTCCTGTATGGGCATCGATGTACACATCGGAACGAGAGAGCGGTTGTGTAGCGTAGATGTCAAACTTGTACGCCAATCTGGGAGCATCATTTCCTTTGTAATCGGCAACAATAACCAAGTCATAACCTGGAGTGCTTCCACCTTCTTCGTCCCAGATGTACTTTTGAGCGCCGACGGCATTTACTGCTTTTTGGAATGCAGCCGGCTCACTGAGTGTAGGGTTGACATTGATATCTACGAAAATATCCATGAAGTTGCCGCTGAGGGTTTGAATAATTCCACTCTTGGAGTGAACTTTGTAAACGCCTCCTTCTACCTTAATTCCTTTGTAGAATTGTTGGTAGGTATCATGCCGGAAGCCTAGATGATCTAGCTTCTGCGCCCTGACACGTAATTCATCATTGGCTTGTAGACTAAATAAGTCCTTCAACAACTGCGGAGAATTGTCTCTGTTGACTTCTTCATCCAACTTAAAGAAGGATGGGAACTGGGTGCCTGATTGGGCCATGGCCAGGGTCACCGAGATGGTAATAAATAGGATTAATAAAGGGTACCTGTTAACTTTCATACTTTCACAGTTTAAAAAATCAATTAAGTTATGACTGAAACAATTGGGTTATAAGTATTAAAACATCATTGGCTTTTGGTACCAGACTATGGTCCCAAAACACTTTTAAGGTAGTCGAATGTAATTCGATACCTTATTGATAAATTTCTCTAATTTGATAAATTTTGTAGATAGCACAAAAAGTAATTCTGAAAAAAGAATGGCTTTTGCTGATTCGTTTTTTTGAATCTGCTATTTCCGTGTTTTAATTGTTTATAATAAGATAAGGAAAAGCTAATAATTTTATTAAATCAAAACAAAACAGGGAGGTGTTTTGAAAAATAAATAAAATTCTTTTTTCACTCATCAAATATATAAAATAATAATCTAAGGTGCAGTTTTTTTTAAGAAATTACCTCTTTTAGGGTAAAAATATAAATAGCCGGACAACCTACTTAAAGATAAATCTAAAGAATGACCCTTTTTGCATCTTTACAAGCAGATTATACGGCTAAAAAGAGAACAGAGACCTTTTGAGTTTTATTACTTTTTTATTTAGTATAGCTTCTATCGTGGAAGCTTCCCCTGAGTTATCCCTTATCTGAATAGCGTAATTCCCTTCCCAGGAAAATGAATGCTGAAACCAGCGCAGTCATAACTTCTGTCAATTGGGTGTGATATAGCAATCAAAAAGGGGATGCCGCTATTCGCGACACCCCCTTTTCATCTTACCAATAATAGAATTATTGCTTAACGAATCGTTTGTTGAATACCTGTTCTGCTGTTTGAACCTGCAAGAAGTACACACCCTGATTCAAGTCAGTTACGTCAATAAAGTTAGACTTTTCAAAGGTGTTGAATTCTTTGACGACTGCTCCGTTGAGGCCTACAATTCTCATCGATTCAACTCCCTGAGGAAGCATTACTCTGAGTTGGTTGACTACGGGGTTAGGGTAAAGAATTACGCCTTCCAGATTTTGGCTGGTATTGTTATTCAATGCGCTTGGGCGGTTGATGCCGGAAAGTTCCGGACGCTTAGCTGCTTCTGTTTGTTCTTCTACAGAAGAAAGCTGAGCGCTACCTCCACCAATTGCAATAGAATAATCTTCCACTTCACCATACTGGAAGCTTTCACAGGAAGTAGCATTGCCGTTCCATTTCATGGCAATTCTCATCCGGGTAATACCGGAAACAGAGCCGGGAATATTAATTGTTCCGTTTACAGGAGAAGTCGATGCGCTTGCAGAGCTAAATACCTGCTCTCCGGCATCGGTGAAGTCACCATCTCTGTTAAAATCGATCCAGATGCTCCACCGCTCCGGGTAAGATGTGCCGGAGTAGCCCGGTGTAAGGGTGATATTGTAAGAACCGCCTGCTGTAACGTTCGCTGTTTGGCCGGTATAATCCCCATAACCTCCGTTGTTACCAGAGTTGTTAGTGAATCCACCAATTGCAACAGACTGAATCCATTCATAGCTAGAGTTGTTACCCTGTGCATCACAGTATATCGGCTCTTCGCCACCACCACCTTCTTCAGTAGTGACATTGGTAGCAGCGCGTCCTGATTCATTACCGGCTGCATCAACAGCGCTAACTTCCATGAGATAGGTAGTTGCGGCCGAAAGACCTCCAACGGAATAATTGGTGTTAGCCGTTGTGCCGACGAAGCCACCGTCAACAAATACGCGATAGGCTGTAACCCCAACATTGTCGGTAGAGGCATTCCAGGAAAGATCTGTGGATGTCTGAGTGGTGTTGGAGGCTGATAGGTTGGTCGGAGTGCTGGGCGCTTCCGTATCACCACCACCACCGCCATTAATGATGGTGATGGTATAGTCTTCCACTTCACCATAATTGAAGGACTCACAAGGAGAAGGAGCATTGTTGTATTTCATGGAAATTCTCATGCGGGTAGTAATCATAGTGCTAGCTGGAATATTGATGGTTCCGTTAACAGTGGAAGAAGAGGAGCCTGAAGAGCTAAACACCTGCTCGCCGCTATCCGAGAAATCGCCGTCGCCATTATAGTCCACCCAGATTCTCCAGTATTCCGGATAGTTGGTACCAGAAAAGCCAGGTGTTAAAGTAATATTATAAGAATTACCGGCTGTAACGCCTATAACTTCGTCTGTATGATCACCGTATCCACCGTCATTGCCAGTGGTATTGGTATAAGCTCCAAGGCTAATCGACTGTATCCACTCGAAGTTGGCATTATTGCCCTGAGAAGTACAGTAGGTAGGTCCACCTCCGTTCTCTTCAGTAGTGACATTGGTAGCAGCGCGTCCTGATTCGTTACCGGCCGCGTCAAAGGCACTTACTTCCATGAGGTAAGTCGTACCGGCCGTTAATCCGGAGACGGTATAACTTGTTCCGGCCGTCGTTGCTTCCAGATCACCATCTACATAAACACGGTATCCGGAAACCCCTACATTGTCTGTGGAAGGATTCCAAGACAAGCCGGTAGAGGTTTGGGTGGTATTGGAAGCCGTCAGATTAGTTGGCGTCGAAGGAGCTTCATTGTCAGGACTGCTTTGAGTAGTGACATTGGTAGCAGCACGTCCTGATTCATTACCGGCCGCGTCAAAAGCACTTACTTCCATCAGGTAGGTCGTACCGGCCGTCAATCCGGAGACGGCATAACTTGTTCCGGCCGTCGTTGCTTCCAGGTTGCCATCAACATAAACATGGTATCCGGTAACGCCCACATTGTCAGTAGAGGCGTTCCAAGACAAGTTGGTAGACGTTTGGGTGGTATTAGAAGCCGACAGATTGGTAGGCACAGAAGGCGCTTGGGTATCGCCGCCGCCGCCTTCGAAGGAGACGGTATAATCTTCTACCTCACCATAGTTGAAGGTTCCGCAAGAGGAAGGAGTGTTATTCCAACGCATCGCGATTCTCATTCTGGTAGTACCGGAGGCAGAGCCCGGGATATTTATGTTTCCGTTGACAGTCGAGTTACTGCCACCGGGACTAAATACAAGCTCACCGGCATCTGAAAAGTCACCATCTTTATTGTAATCTATCCAGACCACCCAGTGTTCATTATAAGTTGTTCCTGAGAAGCCCGGTGTAAGGGCGACATTATAGGACTGTCCGGGGTCTAAATAAGCAGTCTGATTGGTGAAATTGCCATAACCTCCATTATTTCCAGAGGTGTTGCTGAATGCTCCAAGGCTTACAGCCTGTATCCATTCTCCACTAGAGCTGTTGCCATTAGCATCACAATAACTGACCAGCTCCGTTGTAAAACTAGTACCTGCCTGACCTGATTCATTGCCGGCCGCATCAAAGGCGCTTACTGCAACATTATAGTTGGTGTTAGGCGAGAGGCCGGAGAGGCCGTAAGAGGTACTGGCTGTGCTTCCTACCATACTGCCGTCCACATAAACATTATACCCGGTAACGCCCACATTGTCAGTGGAGGCATTCCAGGAAAGATCAGCAGTAGTAGCGGTAATATTGGAGACGGACAGGTTGGTAGGCACCGAGGGAGCCTCATTATCGACAGACGCTAATGTGGTCACGGAAGTTTCGGCCGGATCAGATTCGTTGCCGGCAGCGTCCTCGGCTGTAAGTTTGATGTTGTAGTTAGTATTAGGTGAAAGACCAGTCAGGTCATAAGTCAAATTAGTTGTACTTCCTTCAAATACGTCATCAATATAGATGTTATATCCGGTGACGCCTACGTTATCCGTTGAGGCGGTCCAGGAAAGGTCGGTTGAAGTTTGTGTAGTATTAGAGGCTGTCAGGTTTGTTGGTGTACTTGGTGGTTGCGTATCAGCAGAATTTTGAGTTGTAACATTGATGCTTGAAGAGCTTCCACTTCCTCCCTCAGAACAATTAGCAGCTACACTACAATCATAAGTAGTACCAGGCGTTAGTCCAGTTGCTGTAAATGAAGTTCCGGAAATGGTGGAAGAATTTCCATCTATTGTAACGGTATAAGAAGCCGCGCCACTAACTGCATTCCATGAAAGGTCGAAGCTAATATCAGTTATATTCGAAGCCGAAAGATTTCCTGGAGCACCCAGCGAACAGGCAATTGAAGCATTCAATGCTGCCGCAGCATCTAATCTTCCATAGCCCGTTTCATCATCATAACCGGAAGCACCTATATCAACAGAGGTTTGTCTCAAGATATCTCTAAGTTCATCTGGTGAAAGACCGGGAGAATAGGATAAAACCAATGCTCCAATTCCTGCAGCGAATGGGCAAGCGGATGAAGTTCCGTTAAAAGAGTCTGTATAATCGCCATTGCTATAACCTCCACTTCCTGTGATATCTGTAGTAGTAATTCTGGCAGCAGGCGCAACAAAGTCCATTTTATCGGGTCCGCCACCATAACTTGCTCCCCACCAGGTTTCACCATCACACGAAGAAGGCGTCTTTCTGGTATCACATGGACTTAGACCTCCAACCGATATTACGGTAGAATATGAAGAAGGATAATTATCAGCCGTACTGTTACCATTACCTCTTGAGGCAAAGATTGGCACCCCTGCGTTATATGCATAATTTACCGCATTTTCTAAAACACTTGCAGGTGAACCTCCTCCCAAACTCATGGATATTACATCCGCACCGTTGTCTACCGCAAAGATGATAGAATTGGCAACCGCTTCATAAGAACCGCTACCACCTTGTAAAGCCTTAAGAGGCATAATTCTAGCTCCCCAGTTTACACCAGCTACTCCAATTCCATTATTACCCGAAGCAGCTGCGATACCTGCACAGGAAGTACCATGACCGTCATCATCTGAGGGGTCATTATCATCATTAAAGAAATCATATCCTGCTACCATTTTTCCTGCAAAATCAGGGTGTGTTCCATCTACTCCGGAATCAATGATTGCGATTGTGATTGAACCGGTACCTGTATGAATATCCCATGCAGCCTCCATGTTCAAGTCTGCACCAGGAGTACCTACGAGGTTTCCAGTATTATATTGTTTTGCATTTCCAGTATTGTTAAGGCCCCATTGCTCTCCATATAATGGATCGTTTGGAACCACATGAGCTTCAGCAATATAATTTAGCTCCACCAACTCAACCTCATCCAAGGCACTATAATTGTTAGCTAATTCTTGTAAAGCTGTAGCATTTGGAACTTTAACCGTAATATATTGGTCCAATCCAAGCCCTCTTGCCATTGCAGCATATTTAAATTCTTGCTTAAAGGCACGATTCACCGAAACGACATTGACATTACTGCTGACCGCATCAAATGAGGGGAGGCCTATAAGGTGAGGGTTTGTTCTTCCTTCATCCAAATCCACTTGATCTGTAGTATTCCTATTGAGTTTAATAATAAGTTCACCAGATTTGAATGGGCCTTGTTGGCCGTAAGCGGTAAAGGCAAAAAAAACAAATAAGGCTAATGAAAATTTGTTTTTCCACCGTAACCAATTTAATGATTTTTGTATGGTTTCTGTTATCATAGTTTTAAAGGTTTAAATTATCTCCCGTTAACTGGAAGAGTTCAGTTTATAATTGCTGGGAATACCCTCAATTGACAGATTCCTCCATTATGATAAAGGAAGGGAATTCGGTGCCTGATTGAGCTATCGCCATCGATACCGTATGGGGCAAGAACAGGATTAATAAAAGGTACCTGTTAACTTTTGTACTTACACAGTTTAAAGCATCAATTAAGTGATGACTGAAAAAAAGGGTTTGAGTGCCAAACCATTATTGGCTTTTGGTCCCGGCAAGGTCTCAAAACACTTTTAAGGTAGTCGGATAAAATCCGGTACCTGGGTGATAATTTTCTCTAATTTGAAATTTTTGTAGATAGCACAAAAAGTAGTCCGCTCAAAGAGTAGCTCTGGCCTGGTTTTTAGGAAATTAAAATTCCTGCTTTTCACTTATTTCCTCAAAGGTAAAATGGAGAGGGGCTTTGAGAAATAAATAATTTTTTTTGCTCATCAAATATATAAAATAATAATTTAAGGTGCAGTTTTTTTAATGAAATTACCTCTTTTAGGGTACAATATAAATAGCCGGACAACCTACTTAAAGATAAATCAAAAGAAAAGCACTCTTTCGCATTTTTTCTAAATAGATTGTCCGGCTAAAAAAGAACACAGCCCTTTTAGTGTTTTATTATTTTTTTATTTAGTATAGATTCTGGAGTTTGAATTTGTAAAATATATAATCCCGGCTGTAAATCCGATAAATCCAGTTCCATTTGGCTTGTTCCTCCCGGAGGAACAAGCGTTTTAATAACTCTGCCTTGTAGGTCGGTCAAGCTCAAAAATTTTGCTTGCGCCTCTATTTTTACAAATAAATAATCGCCGACAGGATTAGGGAACACCTGAACGCCTGTAGCGGCTGCTTCAATAGGAACATTTTTTTCATCTATCTCTAAAAACAAAGGGCTTACCTCCCGGCTCACTTGCCGATCTCTAAGAACCACTTCAACCTGGTCTTTTATTAAACGAATAATAGAACCTCCTAAACCACTCACCCGTACGGCGTCAATGTATATCTGGTCACTGTCGGCGCTTGCATCACATTGGATAGCAAATTTATTCCGAGAATTGAAATTGTAGTCCGATCCGTTGACCTTTGCACTTACACCATAGAAGTTATTGTTGAGAAAGTCCACGCCACTGACAAAAGTAGCAATGGTGTGCCAGACGGCTCCGTCCCAGAATTTCAGGTGGAAATCCTCTCCGGTTTCCATGCTGCGCGCATAAAAAGTAAATTCAATCTCGGCTTCACTGAAAAAGCTCAAATTAAACTCCGGAGAGATCATGGTGGAAGCTTCCCCTGAGTTATCCCTTATCCGAATAGAGTAATTCCCCTCCCAGGAAAATGGACCCTGATACCGAGCACAGTCATAACCTCCGTCAATCCAGCCGTCCCAGCCGTTTTCAAAATAATAAGCCCCCAATAAAGTTAAGTTGTCATTCTCTTCGGGAAGAGTGGTCAAACCAATTTCAGAAGGGGCTGATTCATTTCCGGCCGCATCTATTGCAGTGACCTGCATTTCATAGGTTGTTCCAGGAGATAAATAATTGACGGTATAGTTAAGATTAGCAGTCGTTCCTTTTAAGGAGTTATCGACATAAATCCTGTAGGCGAGAACTCCTACGTTATCTGTTGAGCTTTGCCATGAAAGCCTGGCGGAGGTTTGGGTGATATTACTCGCACTCAAGTTCCCTGGCTGAGTAGGCGGCTCTGTATCGCTCAGGCTTAGCGTAGTAACCGTCACGGAGGCAAACCCGGAAGTGTTTCCTGCTCCATCTTCCGCTCTGACAAAGAACCGATAAGTGGTGGAAGGACTCAAACCCGCAACATTGAAGAACGTAGAAGTTGTATTGCCGATTAGGGTGTTGCCCCGATACACCGAATAATGACTAACTCCTACATTGTCCGTAGAAGCAATCCATGACAACCTTGTCGAGTTGGTAGTGGTATTAGAGGCTGTCAGGTTACCAGGCCGGCTCGGTGGCTCGGTGTCGGGTTCATCAAGCGTGCTTATACTGATCGATTTCTTTGGGGACTCATTACCGGCCGCATCAAGCGCACTTACCGACATGGTATAAGTCGTGGACGGACTTAAGTTAGTAATCGATAAATTGGCTGCGCTGGTAGTCGCATACAAAGAGTTGTTGATATAAACTTTATAGCCGGTAACGCCCACATTATCATTGGCCGCCGACCAGTAAAGGTCCGTTGACTGACTCGTGGTGTTGAGTGCGATCAAACTAAGGGGAGCACTTGGTGGTTCTGTATCTCCCCCTCCGCCGAGGGTGGTGACCTGAACAGTACTCGGGGCAGAGTCATTGCCGGCTGTGTCTTCAGCTACGACTGACATGCTGTAGGTCGTTCCCGGGGAAAGCCCGGTAACGGAATAGCTGCGAGTATTGGTAGATCCGAAAGGGCGGTTGTCAACATATACTTTATATAAAACGACTCCTGAATTGTCAGAAGAAGCGGACCAGCTGAGTTTAACAGAATTTTCTGTAATGTTAGTCGCCGTCAAATTAGGAGGAGCACTAGGTGGCTCATCGTCATTGCTGGTACTAAAGGAGACGGTATAGTCCTCTACTTCCCCATAAGCGAAAACTTCGCAGGGGGAGTTTTGTTCGCCATCATACTTCATACTAACCCGCATGCGGGTTTCGGCGTAGGCGTAGGAAGGAATGCGGATCGTTCCGGTCACAGTAGTCGTACTGAGCCCTTCTGAATCAAAAACCAATTCACCATCATCGGTAAAATCTCCGTCCAAATTAAAATCGATCCAGATCTTCCACCATTCCCGGTAAACGGTTCCGGAAAAATCAGGACTCAGGCTGACATTATAGTTGTTGTTAGCAAATAATGCGATCTTTTTGGAGCTGAAGTCACTGTAACCGGCCGAGCCTGAAGAATTGTTGAAACCGCCTATGGTAACGTTGGCAATCCATTCGAAGGAGGCGTTACGTCCGGAAGAGGCACAGTAGTCTGTTGTGCCGTATTCTGCACCGACCCCGACGGCATACCAGGCATTCGTGACGGCAATTTCTTCGGTGGAGCCTTCTCCATAAAGATCTCGGGCAGCCTGAATGGCTCCTAGCCGGGCATCAAAATAATTGGAGGAGGGACTTAGGTAAACACTCAGGTTGCGATAGGCAATTGCAGCTGCTTTTTCCATGCCGAGCCCTGCCACGCTATAGGTATTTCCCAGGTCATTGGTCCCGGTTTCTCCCTCAGAAAGAATGTAAAACCATTTATTCTGGACGCCTGAATTGATATGTACTCCGCCGTTATCACCGGATCCGGTGTACCAGTATTGCCCCTGGTAGGTGTCGGGATCACGAAATTGTTTGGGGTCTCTCAAAGAACGGAAAGCGCCGCTTGAACTGATGCCGATGTCATGGCCAATCAGCCAGTCATTAGAACCGGAGGCAAAGCGTTCGATGGCCTCTCCAAAGATATCCGAAAAAGATTCGTTGAGGGCCCCTGATTCATTTTGATAGATCAGGTCAGCAGTAAATTGAGTAACACCATGGGCAAGCTCGTGCCCGACAATATCGAGCGATACCAAAGGGCTATAGTTTTGCCCGTCGCCGTCGCCATAGGTCATTCGTGAACCATCCCAAAAGGCATTCACGTAATTATTGGCGTAGTGCACATAGGATTTAATCACTGCACCATTGCCGTCATAGGAGCTTCTTCCGTGTTTGTCAAAGAAATACTGATAGGTCTGTTCGGCTCCCCAATGTGCTTGCACTCCTGTATCATCTGAAGTGAAAAAGGTGCTGCCGCTTGTAATGTCCGTGGCGTTGTTGTAGTTAGTGCCGTTATTAAGGCTGTAAGTTTCAACGCCATTGCCCATTGAATTTTGTCGAAGTCGGTAATTGGAGCCTGTAAAATCTGCTGTGAAATTGACGGTCCCGTTATAAAGGCTGCGACCGCTGGCCGATACATCTGAGTGATGAATGATATGGCGTTCTTCTATGAAGGAGCCTTCATGAGCATCTATAAAAACATAAGCCCGATAAAGCGGATCCAGCGAATAAATGTCAAACTTATAAGCTAAGGCTGGAGAATTTATCCCTTTCGGATCGGCCAGGATGACCAGCTCTGCACGCGGCCTTTCACCAGGGACTTCCCAATGGTACTTTTTTCCTTTTACGTGATTCAACGCAGTCCCCAGTGCATTGAACTCCTGGATGGATGGAGTTGTGTTCACTTCTTCGAAGATGTCGAAGTAGTGCCCGCTCAACAATTCGATCCGCCCATTTTGAGCATGTACTTTGTACTGTGCTCCTTCTACTTTAATACCGTTATAGTATTGTTGGTAGAGATCGTGGGTGTATCCCAGAGGGTCTTTGTCAGAGTCTATTTTTTCAAAAGTTTCCTTTTCATTTAATTCAAAAATTGACTGAAACAGGGAACCGGACTGAATGGAGTTGACCTCCTGAGGCGGTTTAATAAAAAACGGATGTTCCTCCCCCATCGGAGGGTGCTCATTCTGAGCGATCAACAGGCCAAAAGGTCCTGCCGACAATAAAAGCAAGAGAAGTAGGGGTAGTGGTTTCATAGTTTCGTGTTTATGTGTTCTGCAATCAAAATCCATTAAGTCAGAGTCGGATAGGGGTTAGTCTATCCTCATTCGAATATGTTCAATCAGCAATTGGATAATTGTTGCGTACGAAGGCCGGGAACTAGTAAAAAGTAAGGCCCGTCTATTCCTGGAAAGTTTGATGGTGCGATGCCATCATGGGTTCTTCTAGCATTAAACTAAAAGAAGAAACGACTGGAAATCTTGTTAGGTAGTGAGTTGGATGTTAGAATGTTATGTTGCGTGCAGAGTATATCCCTTTTGCAATATGTCCAGGATATGAAGGCAATATAAATATTTTATACAAAAAATGCACATATAAGGAGAAAATTAAATTTAAAAAGACAAAAGGGCGACAGCCCTTTTGTCTTTTTAAATTTAATTACTAAGCGGGTACCGCTTCTTTTTTGCTTTGCATTTCCATGTATTTTTCGATCAATACCGGCACTTTTTCAAAAGCCGCCGCCAGTCCTTTGTTGGTTTTGGTTGACAAGAATTGGATTTCGTCTCCTTTTGAAACTAAGAATCCAATAGGTTCAATACCCATTCCACCGCCTGCTCCACCGCCTTCTCCGTGCATTTTTTTGGCATCATCGCCTTCGCCACCACCTGTGCCGAAGCCCATGCCTACTCTGATGACAGGGATACAGTAGAATTCGCCGAGTTGGAATTGTTCGCCAATAACAGTTTCAGTTTTGGCTTCTGATTTCATGAAGCTGGTTACTTTGCCCAGTAATTCCTCAAAATGCATGTTCATAATAGTCGGATTTTTAAGGTTTGAAAATAATGCTTTGACAACACACACAAGGACGAATTGGATTACGGCCGCCGGCCACAATCCAATTTATCCTTTTATAAACGCATAAATAAGCCTTATGGGGCGGTTGTCCATTTCAAGGTCTAACTCAAATTGCCCTTCATAGTTGACCTCCCAAATCCCTTTTCCCTTATTGAAAAAATAAAATATTGGATAGAGGTAGGCATTGGTCAAATAATCATCTGTATCCATGTTCAGCCTGAACTGCCGGATGTGGAAAGACTTCAAAACGGACCGAATCAATTTAAAGGCCTTGCGATGCTTCTTAGAAGTGTTCTTGCGGCGGCGCTGTTTTTTCTTTTTCGCCTTTTGGGTCGATTTATGTGACGCTTTCGGATGTAAGGGAAAAAAATCTTTTTGATAAAAAGGTATGCTTATTCTAATTATCAAATCGTCTGGCAGAGAGATTAAACGGGCTCTAAAGAGCCACCCCCATCGAAGTTTGTATTCGTTATTTGCAGAGTGAATGATCAGCTCAAGTGGGGTTATCAATAAACACCCCAGCAGTGCTATCAAACACACAAGGGTAATTAGCAGTATCATGGTAAATTTTTAAACGCCCATTTCCTTAGTGCGGGGCTTTAATAAGTACATATTTGCTTGTGGTAACTGCCTCAAACAAACACATACTTAAATACCGCTTATTACAGGAGAAAGTCAATGACTTTTCTCATTCGTATGGAGAATAATGAATGCAGTCACGGACTGTTCTTACCATTCTTCAACTATTTCTTGTATTATACGTTTTTTTTAATATTGTGCATCATAAAACCTTTCGCAATTTTGGCTTCCATAAATAGCAATAAGATTGATTTCCTTTTGTTGGGTCGGGTGCTCAGGCTGGCGAGCCCCTATAAAGGATTGTTCATAGCCTCTGCCATACTGGCTGTCATTATCGCTCCTTTGGCTACTGCGCCGCCCTATCTGGTAAAAATAATGGTGGACGACTATATTTTTAATTACGACCTTCAGGGACTATCCCGTATGGCTGTCTTTTATGGGGTTCTTCTCGTCGCCCAGGTAGTGGTACAGTATTTTTTCATATACTCGACCAATTTGCTGGGCCAGTCGGTCATTCGGGACTTACGCGTCCGGGTGTTCAAGCATTTGATCAATTTAAAACTTACTTTTTTTGATCGCACCCCCATCGGAACCTCTATTACACGGACGATCAATGATATCGAAGCCATTAATACGGTATTCTCCCAGGGGATCATTACCATAATTGCTGACCTGCTGACCATTGTGGCGGTTATTTTTGTTATGTTTTTTACGAGCTGGAAACTGACGCTCATCTGTTTGACCACCATGCCTTTTTTGATCATTGCCGGGTATATTTTTAAGGAAAAAGTGAAAGCTGCTTATCAAAAGGTACGCACTCAGATTTCCCGGATGAATGCTTTTTTGCAGGAGCGCATCACTGGTATGCGCATAGTTCAGATCTTTAATGCGGAGAAGCAGGAGATGGAAAAGTTCAAAAAGATTAACCGGGAGTATACCCAGGCCAACCTGGACTCCATTTTGTACTATGCCGTATTTTTCCCGGTAGTGGATATCATTGCGGCGCTTGCTTTGGGGTTGATGGTTTGGTGGGGCGCCCGCGGCGTGATCAGCGATGATGTAACGATCGGTGCCTTGGTCGTATTTCCCATCTATCTGAATATGCTCTTCCGCCCTGTAAGGATGCTGGCCGATAAATTTAACACGCTCCAAATGGGGCTGGTAGCTGCAGAAAGGGTCTTCAATGTGATGGACCGAAAAGACCTCATCAAGAATGAAGGAAGCCTGAAGCCGAAAAAACTTGAGGGTAAGATCTCCTTCGAGAATGTTTGGTTTGCCTATAAAGCCAAAGATTATGTACTCAAGGACCTGAATTTCAAAGTGCAGCCGGGCGAAACACTGGCCATTGTCGGCAGTACCGGCTCCGGAAAGTCTACGATCATTAATATCCTGAATCGTTTTTATGATATTCAAAAAGGAAATATACGCATAGATGGCAAAAATATTCAGGAATATGAATTGTATGCCTATCGCGACCGCCTAGCCATCGTTTTACAGGATGTCTTTCTTTTCTCCGGTACGGTCTTAGAAAATATTACACTCAGGGACCCTAATATTAGCAGGGAACAGGTCATCGAATCGTCCAAGATGATCGGTGCTCATGAGTTCATTGAAAAACTTCCGGGCGCTTATGATTATCAGGTAATGGAACGCGGAGCTACCCTGTCTTTAGGGCAGCGGCAGCTGATATCCTTTGTCCGTGCCCTGGTTTTCGATCCTGATATTCTGATTTTAGACGAGGCAACCTCCTCTATCGACCCGGAGACGGAATCGGTCATCCAGTTTGCTATCGAAACATTGATCGAAAAGCGTACCTCTATCATCATAGCTCACCGCTTATCTACCATCCGCCATGCAGATAATATCATGGCGCTCTCGAAAGGAGAAATACTCGAATTTGGTTCGCATGAAGAATTGCTGAAAATTGAGGATGGGTATTATCGACATTTGTACGAGATGCAGTTTTTGGAAGCCGCCGAAGAACAATAAGCTAAACATGACTCATGCTTAATATCCTTCTAATGCTTTGATCAAAAAGAAACCGTCATCGCCTTGTGGTTGGTACAAGGGCATCAGAATAAGCCCGTCGCTTTCGGCGTAAATTGGCCCGTTTTTATCTTGAGCGAGCAACTGTCCTTTTGTGATTTTCTGAAAATTTTTGAAGTCGGGGAGCATCTCAAACGCATCCTCATCTGTAATGGAATGGCACATGATCAGCTCCGATACTTTAGGAAGGTCTTTCGAGAAGTCGATTAATAATTTATCATGGCGGTTCTCGACATGTTCGGATTTGACGCAGCCGATGGTTCGCATGCAGTTGATGGTAGCGGCGATGGCTCTGTTTACCGAGAGGGGGTCTTCATGTTGTCCCGATTCAAAGGCAACACCAACCACTTCTCTACCTTCAAAATTATCGGGCCTGAAATAATGCAAGGTAGTTCCCTTAATGCCCTCTAGCATTCCCTTGATCACGGGGGCGTGTAGTTCAATAGCTATTTTTACACTCGCCGGGTCATCGGTTGCAATGGAAAAGATCCCTCCGTGAGCAGTAGTCGTATGCAGATCGAGCATAACGATTTTATCGGGTTGATAAATGTCGACCTCATGACGGATGATGTTCATGATCTCCTGCACCTCCTTCTCTTCTGTATTGAGGAGTTCCGGGGCTGTATTCAAAATTCGGTTGACATTTTCATCTGTCCATAAGCGGTTCAGGTCTTTTTCGATAAAGCGCTGCCCTTCTTCCAGGGCGGACAAATTGCCGTGGATACCTAGGAAACGCCCGAAAAATTCAAACTCAGGATTGGTTCGAGGTTCTATTTCAAGCAGTTTGAATATGATATCAAGTGCTTGCACGCCGGCCAGCTCATTTCCATGCATGCCTCCAAAACAGATCAATAAAGGCCCCTGTTTTTGTCCGGTAAATGATCCAATAATTCGATTGTACTTCATGTCGTAACTAATCAACTGAGTGAATGAATGAAGGCCGCTGCTTTGCTCCATTCACTTTTATCTTTTCTATGCAAATAACCAAAAATACAAAAAGTTCAATGGCTTTACTGTATATAGGATTATGAGCAGTTTAATCTTTAACTCCTCATAATCCTCAGCAAACATTTCGCCGAGAAATTACCACAAACTTTTTGCCAGGAAAATGCTAAAAGTCATTAATCCGCAATGAAATTTCTTAGGAAAAGGCATACGGCAGGCTTCAGGCCTGAGAAGGAAGCCGGGCTCTGTAGTAAATGTTTAATTAAGCAGTAAGTAGAAATTGAGAAGAAAAGATTTAGTCAAAATGCCATGCCGGGCAGCTACGCAATGGCTTTTTTATTTTTGGGGTTTTTGTTCCTGCGAAGTTCCAGCGTCCGCTGAGTAAAACCCAGCTTTTGATAAAACTTAATGACAGGACTTTTGGGGTCAATGTGTAAAGCTACATCACCATTAGACATGTCGAGAGCCTTGCACATAATTTCTTTCAGGACTTGTTCGTCCTTTTGAAACTCTTCGTGGATCGTCACATACACGAAAATATTACTTGGTTTGTAGCCTTGCATTCCCGTGTTATTGACTACAATAGAAGCGATAAAGGCATGATCTTTTTTGATGGCTAAGACAAAACCTCCGAAGGAGGGCTTCTCTTTTAGCGCATAATCTAATGCCTCAATAACGTCCTTTTTATTGGTATTAGGAGTGTGCCCGCATATAAAGGCTACAAGGTTGCCCTTTTCTCCCGGGCTCATTCCGGTGAATGAGTTGTAAACGGTCGTCTGGCTATTCATTATAGAATAAGATTATTTTTAAAGCGATTGAATGTTTACTGGTACTGAAGATATGTTCGGTGGGACGTGCACTTAAATTTAATTAAAGTTTTTAAAAACGAAAAGAATCTACTTGAATTTAGTTTAACTTAGCAGTTCAAAATATTTACTTCTGACCTCAATTTAAGCTGGATTAATTTTTTTCAGCACTCCTAAGACTCCTATCTAATTTTTTTCAACCCGCTATTGTTCGATCTTATGTATAAGAAAACCGTATTTTTTTTCATTGTTATTCTATTCATGTTTGTTCAGACATGGTCTCAGCAATCCATCGATCCTTTTTCTAAAATAGCTCCGGAGCTTCTAGAGCAGGTTAGGCGTAAAGGAGAAGCAGACCTCATTGTCGTATTTAAGGATCAGGCAGATGTATCTGGAGCCCATAGTATAAAAGGCAAAGAGGCCAAAGGTCGATTTGTCTTTCAAAAATTGCGTCGCCAGGCTCTTCAATCTCAGAAACAAGCGCTGGACGTCCTTCGTCGCTCCGGGCGCAACTTCGATGCTTTTTATATCGTTAATGCCATTCGGGTCAGGGCTGACGGGAAGCTGATGCAAGCTTTGGCAGAGCTTCCGGAGGTAGATCATTTGCAGCCCAATCCCAATATTGCTTTAGAAGAAGCTGCCGAAGCACCACAGCCCGTCTTAAACTTTAGAAATGCTGTAGAGTGGGGCATTCAAAAGATTCGGGCGGATCAGGCCTGGGAAATGGGCTACCTCGGGCAGGGAGTCGTAATCGGAGGCCAGGATACCGGTTATGAATGGGATCATCCTGCGGTTAAACAACAATATCGTGGCTGGAAGGAAGGGGAGGTAGATCACAACTACAATTGGCATGATGCCATCAGAGAAGTGAGTCTTTTACATGGCGATAGTACTCGTACGGCGGAGGACAATGACTGTGGCCTGGATGTGGCCGCCCCATGTGACGATCATAATCATGGGACTCATACGATGGGTACCATGGTCGGTGATGACGGACAAGGCAATCAGATCGGGGTGGCTCCTCAGGCTCAGTGGATCGGCTGCCGGAATATGGAAACGGGATATGGCTCTCCTGCCTCTTATATTGAATGCTTCGAATGGTTTTTAGCTCCCACCAACCTGGAGGGAGAACTGCCGAATCCTGAATTGGCTCCACACGTAATCAATAATTCCTGGTCCTGCCCTGAGATGGAAGGCTGCACGCCGGAAAATTGGGACCTGATGCAAAGAGTAGTGTCCAACCTCAAAGCAGCAGGGGTTGTGGTAGTCGTTTCGGCCGGGAATAGTGGCCGGGCAGGTTGTGCCACGGTTAATACTCCGGCGGCAATGTTTGAAGAAAGCTTTTCAATTGGTGCCATTGCGTTCAATGACACCATTGCTGATTTTAGTAGTCGCGGGCCGGTGTTGGTGGATGCGAGTGGGCGTATGAAGCCTGATATGGTTGCGCCTGGTGTAAACGTCCGTTCGGCTGTTCGCGGAGGTAAATATACATGGTATAGCGGTACCAGTATGGCGGGCCCGCATATGGCCGGTGCGGTGGCTTTGCTTATTTCTGCTAATCCGTCACTAGCTGGAGAAGTTGACCAGATCGAAACGATCCTGAAAGAAAGCGCCGTTCCAAGAACAGGAGATGAATCCTGTGGGGATGT
>JAUIKE010000379.1 GCA_030430845.1 Bacteroidia bacterium
CCAACCAATAATATTCTTTTAGGAGGTTGTTTTAAGAAAAAAACTTCGTTTTTTTCTTAAAACAACCTCCTAAACAAAATTTTCGGGGGTGGGTAAAAACGAGGAACGAGTTTTTACACAACCCCGTGTCTTTTTAATTAAACCCACTCTCCCATTCAGTACCCGGCATCGCTGCTGCCAGGATCAACTTATTCTGGTAGGTCCAGGCGGCCAAGGTATAGGAAAGCCCCGTTATCTCTGGTGAGAAGCGCCATTCATTGTCTTCGTGATTGGGCGGGCCAAATAAATCACGACCGATCTCCATATTATTGTAATCTTCAGCAACGATCAGGATAAATTCGTACAGCAGGAAAGTTCCTTCCGCATCCACATAACAAACAACTTCTTCGAAGCGATCAGAGATTTCACCCAACAGATACACTTCCCGAAAATCAAAGGAGTTGCTTTCAGTAGAGGCCTCCGGGAATTTTTTCAGCATACCCGTTTTAGTTTGGCCAAAAAAAAGTTTTTTCTTATACAGCTCTTTGGGTAGATACTTCTTTTGGAGTTTACGTTCTTTCTGAGCTTCCATTGATTGGGGAGCGAACAGGAAAAGGGGCAATAACAGCAATAGCAGCTTTTTCATATATTGTGTTTTTTGTCTGTACAATAATAATAGGAAAAATACACTTTTCAATGAAGGTTGAGCTTTGGATGATCGGTAAGACAAATAAAAATTATCTCCAAGAGGGAATCCGGGAGTATGAAAAAAGATTAAGACGGTATCTTCCATTCTCCATGGAGGTCATTCCGGATGTCAAAAACGCCGGAAAGATGAGCCCAGCCCAACTAAAAGAGAAAGAAGGACAACTTATCCTGGACCGGCTCAAAACCGAGGACCTGCTCATCTTGTTGGATGAAAAGGGAAAACATTTCACTTCTGAAGATTTTGCCCGGGAAATGGAAAAGTTGCTGTCTCAATCACATCGAAGACTCATTTTCCTAATTGGCGGAGCTTATGGATTTTCAGAAAATGTGTACCAAAGAGCCCAGAAAAAGCTAGCTTTGTCGAAAATGACTTTTTCCCATCAAATGATTCGGTTATTTTTCCTCGAACAGCTCTATCGGGCGATGACTATACTGAAAAATGAGCCGTATCATAATAGTTGAGGGTTCATGGTTATTAGTTATTAGTCCATAATTATTAGTTTCCTAAGCTAAAAACCAAAACCTATGAACCATTAACCATTAACCATTAACCATTAACCCAAAAAAAAATTAACCTCTTATGAGTTTTACCTTGATCATAGTAATAATGACGGGAATTATTTCCTACCAGGCGTTCAATAACCCGGCCATGCGGCAGCGCCTGTTGTTTCACCCTTATTCCGTAAAGAAATCAGGCGAACTGTATCGTTTTATCAGTCATGGATTTATCCACGGCAGTTGGGCACATTTGCTGATCAATCTGTTTGTACTGTACCAGTTTGGTGAGATCATCGAGGCGCTGTTTGTGCAGTTGGTTTTTGGCCCGACCTTTGGCAGGCTGGCGTTCTTGCTGTTTTATGTGAGTGCCGTAATTGTGTCCTCCATTCCGGCCTATTTCAAGCATCAGAATAACGCCTATTATGGTTCTTTGGGTGCTTCCGGAGCCACTTCTGCCCTGGTGTTCATATACATTATGCTGGATCCCTGGCAGTGGTTTTTGTTTCCTCCGCTACCGGCCATCGTTCTTGCGATAGCCTACCTGTGGTATTCTAGCTATATGGGTAAGCGAGGAGGAGATAATATTGCCCATGATGCCCACTTATACGGAGCCGTTTACGGATTGGTATTTGCCATTGTAGCATTTGCCTTATTTCAGCCGATGCTTTTGGAGAACTTCATCGCCAAACTACTAGCCGGGCCGGTAGCGCCTTCGTTTATGTAAGAGAGATTATATGTTTTTCATCTTATCAAAACTACTGGCTTTCTTACTGCGCCCGATCAACTGGATCTTCTTCCTGTTGATCGGCAGCTTGTGGTGGAAGAAAAAAAGAAAAAAACTGCTTTGGATCAATCTGGTGGTGTTTTTTCTTTTTTCCAATGCCTTTTTGTTTAATCTGGCCGTAAGTTGGTGGGAAGTAGACACCCCTGATATTTTGGAAAGCGAAACCACTTATGATGTAGCCATTTTGCTGGGCGGCTATTCAGATTTGCAGATTACCCAAGCTAAGGGCTTACATCACCTGAGTGGTTCGGGCAACCGCTTCCACCTGGCCATGCAGCTGTATAAAGAAGGGAAGTTCAAAAAATGGTTGCTCAGCGGCGGCTCGGGCCGATTATGGGATTCCGAAAAACAGGAAGCTATTTTCGTACAGGATCTCCTAATCCGCCTGGGGGTAGACAAACAGGACATCATCCTGGAGCCACTTTCCAGAAACACCCACGAAAACGCTTTTTTTTCCAAACAAAAGCTGGAGGAACATCACCCCAAGGGGCGCTTTTTGCTGATCACCTCAGCCTGGCATATGCCGCGAGCACGGGCCTGTTTTGACAAGGAAGGTGTCGAAGTCACGCCTTTTTGCACGGATTATAAAGGCAAAAAAATTGAATTCAGACCGGAACAAATTCTACTCCCAAATGCCGGCACCCTAAACGACTGGGATTTCCTGATCAAGGAATGGGTGGGCTACCTCGTGTATTGGATGAAAGGGTATTTGTAAAAAAAAGAGAACATGTCAGAAATCATTAATCCCTGGAAAACACTCAGTAACCAAACCGTTTATGAAAATCCCTGGATAAAGGTCAGCCACCGGGAAGTCATTACTCCAAGCGGCACTGACGGCATCTATGGAATCGTTCATTTCAAAAATATTGCAGTGGGAGTCGTCCCGCTAGACGAGAACAATCATACCTGGCTGGTCGGCCAATACCGCTACGCTCTGGATAAATACTCCTGGGAACTACCGGAGGGAGGATGTCCCGAAGGAGAAGATCCATTGGAGGCTGGTAAAAGGGAGCTACTGGAAGAAACCGGCATCATGGCCAAAGAATGGTCGCCACTACTTACTATGGACATTTCCAATTCGGTCTCGGACGAAGTAGGCGTCGCTTTCATCGCCCGAGATCTTTCCTTTGGCGAAGCAGTCCCCGAAGAAACGGAAGATTTGGCCGTCAGGAAAGTACCCTTTGAAGAAGCCCTCCAAATGGTCATGAACGGAGAAATTACTGATGCTTTTTCCATCGCCATGATCCTGAAAACCAAAATACTGCTTAGTCAGGGGCGTTTGTGATATTTTAGAATTTTTCAGAAAAAAAAGCCTGCTTTTGCGCCATTTGTCTATCAAAAGCGTTTATACAGATAAAAGTATCGCACAAAAGCAAAGTATTCGGTAAATTTTGCAACC
>JAUIKE010000177.1 GCA_030430845.1 Bacteroidia bacterium
AATCAACAAATTAACTGCACAGGTAGAAGGCTATGTTGCTGAGATCAATCAGCTGAGAGCTGAGAACCAAATGCTTGTTGCTACCAATGATTCATTGAGTACAGAAAAACAGACATTGGAAACTCGCTTGGTCTCTACCATCGAAGAAAGCGAAGCGACTAAAGCTAACCTGATGAGCCAAAATGAAGAGCTCAACCAGGAAAGAGAAGCATTGGCCAAGAAAGTGAACATCGCTTCTGTTGTTAAAGTAAATAACATTGAAGTTACCGGCCTGAAGCTCAGAAACAACGGAAACAAGTCTAAAAAGACCAGAGCTAACAATGTGGATGAGCTTGAGATCTGCTTCACACTGTCTGAAAATAATGTGGTAGAACCTAATACGGAGCGTTTCTTCATCAGAATCGTTAATCCGCTGGGTGAAACGCTGGCAATCGAGGACATGGGATCTGGTGTAATTACTACCAGCGACTCCGGAGAGCAGGTTCGCTTTACAAAATCTGAAGAGATTGATTATGATCGCTCTTCTGCGAAAATGTGCTCTATCTGGTCTCCAAGCCAGGAATTCCAGAGTGGTCCTTACACTGTAGAAGTGTACAACAAAGGATATCTTGCTGGAAGTACTACCTTTGAATTAAAATAAGTCATACATACTAGGTTTGCATTCATACTTGAGCGTCTCAATAGTCCTTCGGATTGTTGAGGCGCTTGCTTTTTTGGTAGAAGGAGACTTACTTTTGGGAGGGACGGAGCGGCAGCTCCGTCCCTCCTTAATAACTAGATGTGCAGATGTTTGCTTATTTTTGATCTTTTTAGCGGATCATCCGTTTAAAAGGAAAGCATTGACCTGTAAATTTATGGCTGAAGAAAAGAAAAAGAAACCATTCAACAACCCTATCGACGAGGACAAGATCACGGAGATCCCTCACCTCCTTCCTTACGCACACACCGTAGGCGGTGTACAGATCAAGCCGATAGACAAGGGCCGCGTTAAAGGCCGGGCGGTCGAGGCGATGTACGATCAAACGGAGATGCAACTGGAGCAGATTCGCAAGCAGATCGAGTTACTCGCTCAGCAAGCCAAGAATATTCACGACCGGGTGAACATTTCGGAGGATATCTACCTGGCAGAGATGAATTTTGAACCACTCATTGGGTTTACCTACCATTTGTACAAGAAAAAGGATGAAAAGAAGGTGCTTTCTATGGTAGGCCCTGCCGAATGGGGCCTCAACCCACCCTATACTTTTATCGCTACTGTAAAAATGTTGGCAGATCATACCTGGGAGGTGTTAGAGAAAGGAGAATAAGAGGAATCCTTGCCAAAGAGGGCTTATCCATACTTTCCAATCTCCCCCAGACCGGGCAGGCTTCCAAAACCTTCCAAAAGCGGACAAAAGCGGACAAAAGCGGACAGGGGCTTGCGTCTGAAGTGGAAAAGAGGTTATTTTTGTAATAGAAATGGCCTGGAAGCTAGTGACCTGGTGACTTGGAGTCACCAGGTCACTAGCTCACCCTTCAGGCTCTAATATTCCTGCCGTATACTTTAATAATCCTATAGCTCGTTCTCTACAATAATAGTGTAGTCCTAACAATTCAATCCTTAAGAAAATGCAGCCTTTATTATTTGTGCTATCCTTATTCCTCCTTCCCGGATTAGCCGTTGACTGGCCGAACGATACCCATCACGACTTTGGAGAGGTCCCTTACGGCAAATCCATCAAGTACCAATTCCCTTTCAAAAATACGGGTGATGAGCCTCTGGTGATCGACAATGTACGGGCTTCCTGTGGATGTACACTCACCGATTGGCCGCAGGATCCAATCTTTCCTGATTCAACTGGGGTCATAACGATAGACTATGATGCCAAGGACAAAGGCTATTTTTACAAAAAGATAAAAGTTTACTTCCAGGGCATCCGTAAAGCCGAAAAATTGACGATAGAAGGAGATATTGTCGAATAAATAGGCTTATACATCCATGTTAACGACTTGATAACGCTTGCTTCCTGTCAATTTAATTTATATTTGCGGTGCTGAAAAAAGTTTAGGGTGTTGTGTGAAAAGATCGAAGGCCTTTTCACACAATCAATAATATATTTTTTTTGAAAAAATGAATATTGAATGGGAATGTTGATATTTTTATTAATAAGCTATTTATTGCTGAGCATCAGCTTATATTTTGTTTTTAATAAAGCAGGGGAAGACGGCTGGAAAGGCTTGGTACCTGTATATAACTTCGTGGTTTGGGGTAAAATAATAGGTTACCCACTCTGGCGAGTGGCCCTGTTGATTCTTCCGATCGTGAATATTTTTATTTATGCAGCTATGGCAGTGCGCATGGTTCGCTCCTTTGACAAACTGAAGTTCTGGCACAGTGCAGTTGCCGTGGTGGCTGCTCCAATTGCTTTTTTCTATTTGGGTTTAAATAAGGATGAGAGCTATAGCGGCCCCAACTTTACTAAAGAAAAAGAGTATCAGGACCAAATCAAAGAAGCCAAGGAAAGCAATAATCAGCGTCAGCTGAAAAAGCTACAGACTCAGAACCCGTACCATAAGTCAGGAACCAGAGAATGGGCTGAAGCCATTATTTTTGCGGTATTTGCGGCAGCTTTCATTCGGATGTTTCTTATTGAAGCCTATGTGATCCCTACTTCTTCGATGGAGGGCTCTTTGATGGTGGGAGATTTTCTGTTTGTTAGTAAGGCTAATTACGGTATTCGCACGCCACAAACAATTGCTATGCTTCCATTACTGCATAACCGCGTGCCTTTGTTAGGAGGAGAATCTTACCTTGAAAAACCTCAACTGAAATATCATCGTCTAAAGCCCCTGGAAAGCATCGACCGGAACGATCCGGTTGTGTTCAATTTTCCGGAAGGAGACAGTGTCTATATTTTTCCCGGCCGTACGTACAGCATTTATGATTACCGAAGAGGGCAAATTGACGATCAGATAAAAATCCAGCAGATCAAAACAGGCCGAAAAGACCTGGTCACCCGCCCAATGGATAAAAAGGATCACTATATAAAAAGGTGTATCGGATTGCCCGGTGATTCCATCCAGATCATTGATCGTCAGGTTCACGTGAATGGCCGGCCCGCCGAGAACCCAAAATATTTGCAATACCTTTATATCGTTAACTTCTCCTCTTCCAATATCAATACCCGCAATTTTGCCAAATGGGGAATATCAACCGAAGATAACCAGGGGCAAAATGCTAACCAAATGGTGCTGATCTTGAACCAAGAGCAAATTGACAAGATAAAAGGTATTGATCCGCAGGCTACCTTTGAAGTTATAGATATATCGAAAGTAGATCCGCATCCTAATGGGGTATTCCCGCATGATCGCAATATCAACGGGAACTGGACCAAAGATAATTACGGCCCTATCTGGATACCGAAAAAAGGAGCAACCGTCCAGCTTACTCCGGACAATATCGCCCTGTACAGTAGAATCATCAATGTATATGAAGATAATGACTATCGCGAAGCCAACGGTAAGTTCTATATCAACGGCGAAGAAGCGACTGAATATACCTTCAAAATGGATTACTACTGGATGATGGGAGACAACCGACACAACTCAGAAGATGCTCGTATCTGGGGCTTCGTACCCGAGGATCACGTGGTGGGCAAACCGTTGTTTGTTTGGTGGTCGTTCCGTGAAAACAGTCCGGCAAAAGGCGTGAACTGGAGCCGGATCTTCCGATCAGTGAAATCACTATCGAATTAAAATAATAAAAAAAGGGGAGCGGCCGCTCCCCTTTTTTTATTTTAATTCAATAAGCTCCATACATGCTTTATAAAGACTATCCAACCGACTATCCATCGCTTTCTTATCCGAGCTTCCCCAAACGACATTATTGCTGTCTGTTTTAGTTTGGCAATTTAAAAAGCGGTAAATATTGCCGGGCGCATTGCGCTCCATGCTCAGAAAGTTCTCTTCTTCCAACTGCTTGAACATCTTTTTGGCTTTGCCCTTTTTTATTTTCGGCAACTCTTCCAAGGGCCCGTCTAGTTGATTCCGCTTAAATACCTGGCCATTCTCCAATAAAATATATTCATTAAAGGCCCCCACAAAGCCCCCGCCGTTGCCGAACCGTAATTGTACTTCCGGTAGGGTGGTGGCTGTGTAGGTTTCTGTTTTGCAGGAAAAAATAGAGAAGGGGAGGAGGGCGATAAGGAGCAGGTATCTTTTTTTCATATTTTGAGAGTTGTTTGATAATGTTAGGTGCTATTCGATATGGCTTTTGGGAGCACGCAGATTTCGCAAATTATGCAGATAAAAATTTGCCAAATTTGCGTTATCTGCGTGCCACTGAAGGACTGAAATAATTGAATAGCGCAATATAATTACCCCAATCAATTCAGATTTTATCTTTTTACCAGTTTGGACGTCACGACCTTTTCCCCCACCTTCATTCTCATCAAATAAGTAGCCGGTGCCAGCTCATTGACCTCAATGCTTTGCCGGACGGTACCTATCTGGGCACCCAGATCCAGGCTTTTAACGCGACGACCCAGCAGGTCGAATATCTCCAACTGAATTTCGGTTCTTTCTTCCAGGTCGAACTCTAAAGTAAAGGCATCGTCCACCGGATTGGGATACAACTTAATATTGTGCTCTGCGATCACTTCCTCATTGACATTGGTGGGGTTAAAGTTTCGAACTCCATTGGAGAAGATAATGCCCCACTTCAATCCAAAGCTGCCTGGATTGGAGAAGAAAATAGTAGCTCCACCCGAAGCAGTGATTTTATCAGGATTGAGTGGGATGGAAGCAATAATGGCTTCATTACTTTGGCTATCTTCCCCGTCAAATATCAGGTAGGAATCGTCCAGGCTGAAGTTAGGAACGCCTAGTTTGAGGTTATTCCAGAGGGTAGACTCATTTCCTGATTGAATATTCCCTGCCTGGATATAATACTGGTTATTTGTTTCATCGAAAATATCGAAAGCTACAATATTGGGAGAGTTTTTTGAAAACGTCGGATTTCCTACGCTGATCCCCTCTCCGAGGCTGGAGTACAATTTTTGAATATAACCATCGGCAAAATTATTTGATGAGTTGTCCCAGACATTAATGAACCCGATGTCCCAGTATTCAAGATCATCCGTAAATATGGAACCGGGGATAGTGTTAAGGGCATCATAGAGGATCCATTCTCCGGTGAAATCCCACTGGAGTACATCGGCAAAATCTACATCTCCGGTTGTGACTCCTTGCGTATAAGTAGGATTGTACAAAGGGAATTCCTGAACATCGCCGGTATTAAGGTCTCCTACAAAAATCGAAGCGATGTTGTTGTTCGTAACCGCTGCAAATTTAGAACCATCCTTGGAGATAGAAATATTACCCCAAATAGGAGAATCGTTAATCTGGCTAGGGTTTACGGCCCCTTCCTGCCAATCAAGCTCAATGCCCCAAACCGTATTATCTTCTGCTACATACAATATAAAGGAGCCGTCATCTGTCACGCTAGGTGGACGGAGCGGGCCCGGAACATTCTGGAACGGGTTCACGATGGCCTGGCCTTGTGTAGAATACAAGTACAAACTGGTATTATCTTCATCGCTAAACAATAATAGCTCATCTCCGGTATTCACTGGTACCGGCTCGGGCTCAGGAGTACCCTGCCCATCCGTAATTCCTACTGCATCAAAAGCAGCTCTAGCTGCATTCACCTCGGTGGAATTGGCCCCATGCCGGTCTTCAGCAGCTTGTATGACGGCAAGGCGTAAGTCGATAAATTGAGACGTACGGGTTAAGTATTGAGTCAGCGCCCTGTAATAGACTTGTTCGGCTTCTTCTATCGTTACACCGTTAGAGGTAGCAAATAAATAAAAGGCCCGGTTAGGAATACCGCTGTTGATATGCACCCCACCATTATCTTGCTCTGGCGTGGGATCCAGATTCTGGAATTCATTCATGTCTTTGGGCTGCCACCGAAAATCACTCGGGCCGGAACCGCCGTTGTTGGGGTTGCTCATATCTCTCAAAGCGCCGCTTGGGAAGAATTGGGTGTTAACGATATCTTCTCCCAATTGCCAGTTGTTTCTTTCAATGAGTACGCCAAAAATATCTGCGAAGGATTCATTCAAAGCTCCCGACTGAGAAACATATTCCAGGCCTGCCGAATTTTGGATCACGCCATGCGACATTTCGTGCCCGCCTACATCCAGAGAGCCGGCAAACTTTGTAAAAGCATCTTTCCCATTTCCGTAAAACATGGCTATTCCATTCCAAAACGCATTGTCCATATCGGCATCGTCTTCATCCGTTACATTGATGATCGAATAGACGGTACCGCCTTCGCCATTGATGGAATTGCGGTTGAAGGTATTTCGGAAGTAATTGTAAGAGGTAATGGCGTTATAGTGAGCAGATATGCCATTGGGGTCCCAGCTGTTAATATTATTCGTTGCTACGTATTTGGTAGTAAAGTCATCTCTTTGGGGAGAGCTGTTTTCGGCATCGAGGGTGATGATCCCACCCACCACGTCTTGGGGTACCATGGAGCGCCCGGCATCGAACATGGGCTGAGAGATATCCAGCATGATATAATCGTTGCCGATTTCATAAACATTGATATTCTGGTTTTGGCCATTTAGATCGGGCCCGCTGGTGCTTCGATGACCATCGAAGAAACCAGGAGTTAAGGCGGTTTCATGCTTATGTAAGTCTGGTGCGGCTCCATGCCTATGTGCCATTCCTTCCTTATGGAAAAAGCGGCAGGTTTGGTTGTACTGATCCAGGATTTCTCCTGTAAGGGCATCTACAAAATAGGACCAGCGGTCAGCCAGGTTGGGAACCAACTGAATTTTCCAGGCTAGGCGCTCGGCATCCAGCTTCATTTTTTCGTGATAAACGACGAGCTCCGCCTCTGCAGTTGAGCCGGCGACCATATGACGCATATTCTTGGGAATATCGACTACTTTGGTGTAGTTAGCAACATCAGATAAGGCCAGGTCCATAGCTTGTTCTTTACTGATTTTGGGGCTTTCTGTATTTAAGTTAGGAGTAGGGTAGTAGCGTCCATTCATCAGGTAGATGCTGTTATCTTTGGCATGCAAAACGATTTCACCACCGAACACTTTAAGCTTGCCAAAATATTGTTGCAGGCGGATGTGAGTGTGCTGTAATTCATCTTCGGTAATGGAAACGACTTCGAATTCTTTATCTGGCTCCTTTATTTGGAGTGTTTGCTTAAGCGGCTCCAGATATTGAGCCGATTTGCTTTTCCAGGAAATTTTTCCTCCTACGGGCTGATTTGCCTTCTTCAATTTACCTTCGATCATGAGCGGCAGGCCGGTATCGGGATCTTTTTTTACGACAAAACCCGGTTCCAGAATGGCTGAAAAAGGGGTGGGGCGGACATCAGCAGGAGAGAAATAAAGGTTCTTGAACGGATTCTCAGCAGCTGGTATGCCATTGAAGGCAGAAAAATCGAATTTGGGCAGTTGGTCGAACTGATAGGTTTTATCAACTCGTTTGACCTCTTTGAAAGAAGATCTTTGTTGGCTCCAGCCTAATTGGACTGTTACCACCATAGCCGTAAAAAGTATGACTTTTTTCATTTGGTAAAATTTATATGAGTCAAATAATTTGATACAAATCAATAGTTGTCCCTCCTTCTGAAAGCAACTTCATTTTTGAAGAAGAGGGGCCTCAAAATGTTCTTTGCAGGACATTACACAATGTAACAATACTAATTGAATTGATTCCTCCGGCCTTGGGGCAGGGAATAAAAATTGTTAAATCGTGTTGCTTTAAAAGCTGTGAAATTTCTGAAACTAATATTTAACAGCTTCTAATCGATCAATGTAATAAGGTGTAAAACTGGACTAATAGGTAAGCAGAAACTAAATGCTGACTGCTTGCTTTTGAGAGATGTAAACTATTTCTGGTAATAAAAATAGTTCTCTTTATATAGAATTTCAATAATTAGGCTGACTTTTTGAGCGATTAAAGTCGATTAAGGGTTTTCCATTTCTGAATATAAAATACCGTGACGGTAGGCTGTCAGAACGTGTTTTACGGTGGCAGTCATATTGGATGGGAGTTCATCCAGGTCAAACCACTCTACTTTTTTGAATTTTTTTCTTTCTTTTGACTCGAGCGTTCCTTTCCATTTATAAGCCTTAAAATAAAGGGTGAGCCGTTGTTCATCCCCTTGAAGCTTTTGAAGTACATGCACCAATTTAAGATCCTTTTTATCAATGATCAGGCCGGCTTCTTCGTAGCTTTCGCGGATGACGCTTTGCCTGGCTGTTTCGTCTTCTTCGACAGTTCCGCCGACCAGGGAATAATTACCGCCGTTAGGCTTGGTTTGTTTTAGCAGGAGGATCTTTCCTTTATCGTAAAGAATCAGCCTCGCTTTCAGTGATATTTTCCTAAGTTTCATGTAAAAAGAATAAGCTTTCTATTTCGAAAAACCTCAAAATACAATGCCTGAATCAAATCATCCTATGCCCGAACTTAAAAATTACAAATGCTCAATTAATTAACTACCGGTTAGCATTGGATGTTGTCGCAGCAAATATTATTTTGAATAGGTTGGGCTTAAGTCCGAACTTACGAAATTAATATTTTACCCCGGTAGGGGGTGAAAATATTGTTAAATTTCAATGTTCGCAGCCATGCTAAACCCACGCAAAATAACACACAATTGCTAGTGAAACCTTTTCTTCAGCGTTAAATTAACACATGTTTGTAGATTAATTTTTTTATTTCTCGGCATCATGTGGTAATATTGCAGTAGTTTTTGAGCTTATTTTTATAAAAAACTCAGAAACTTAAACTGTATTAGGTAGATAAAATCAAACTGAAACCAAATTTGGGTGATTCATTTTTTCCCAAGATCATTTGGTTTATGGAATCCTTATAGGCTTCCATAAGTATATTATTCGGCTGCAAAGGCAGCCTGCATCAAATAATAACCATAAATCAATGTATTTATGTATCGCGAAAACGTATTGGAAACAATCGGCAATACTCCATTGATCAAACTTGGAAGGATGTTTCAAAATTTTCCTGCCCAGGTATTTGCCAAAGTGGAGTCATTCAATCCAGGACAATCGGCGAAAGACCGGATCGCTCTTTTCATGATCGAAGAAGCAGAGCGAAAAGGTTTGCTGAAGCCTGGAGCCACCATTATTGAAGCGACCTCCGGTAATACCGGCTTCGGCCTGGCCATGGTTAGTGCGATTAAAGGTTATAAGTGCGTACTTACCGTCAGCAGTAAAGCTTCAAAAGAAAAACTGTCCCTTCTTCGTTCCCTCGGGGCCGAAGTAGTGGTTTGTCCATCAGACGCAGCTCCTGAAGATCCCCGATCTTATTATTCCAGAGCTGAGCAACTAGCCAAAGAGATCCCTAATGCCTTCTATGTGGCCCAGAACTTTAACCTGGACAATTCCGAGGCTCATTACAGAACCACGGGACCAGAAATCTGGGAACAAACAGGAGGAAAAATCACCCATTATGTTTGTTGTGTAGGAACGGGAGGAACCCTATCCGGCACAGCACGTTACCTGAAAGAAAAAAATCCGGATATCCAGATTATTGGAGTGGACGCGTATGGTTCTGTATTGAAAAAATATTGGCAGACCGGCGAGTTCGACCACAATGAGATTTATTCTTATAAGGTCGAAGGTCTAGGAAAGACCATTATTCCGGATAATGTTGATTTTGATATCATCGACGATTTTATAAAGGTTACAGATAAGGATAGTGCACTCAGAGCACGCGAAGTTGCCAAAAAAGAAGGTATGCTCATTGGATATTCTGCAGGATCTACCTTGCAGTGCATCCATCAAATGAAAGACCGCTTCAAAAAGGATGATGTGGTAGTGGCCCTGTTCTCAGATCACGGTTCCCGTTATCTTGGCAAAATCTTTAACGATGACTGGATGCGCCAACAGGGATTTTTACAGTCATATGACCAAAACGTGGAAGATTCTTCCAGTTATGATAATATCATAGTCCGGATTCGTAGGGCCAGATTAAAATATAAGAAGTATCTTCGCCAAACAATGCAGTCATTAAAACTATAATTGCTTTCACTAAAAAGATAGCAGTCATGAAAAATACTGAAAACTTAAAGGCTCATGAGGAGTCTGTGAAATTGTTCCACAACCAGTTTCTGGACAATTTAACCAAAACTCACAGCGCTATTCCCATTACTTTATTTGTATTATACGCTGTGGGCTTACTCATTTATACAAAAATGAAGACGGACCTGGGTAACCTGGAGGTAGTCGCACTATTCTTTGGGGGCTTATTGTTGTTTACCTTCACAGAATACTGGATGCACCGTAAGCTGTATCACATTCCCAAAACATCCAAAAGGAATGAACGCTTCCAGTATGTCATGCATGGGGCACATCATGATGCACCGAAAGACAAAAACCGCCTAGCCATGCCTCCTGCATTGAGCATTGCCGTCGGAACTGTTTTGTTGCTGATCTTCAGAGTCATTCTTGGTAAATTTGCCTTTTCTGTACTGGCCGGATTTATGGTGGGTTACGCTGCCTACTTGTTTGTACACTATATCGTGCATATCTTCCGTCCGCCGAATAACTTCTTAAAAGCTTTATGGACCAATCATGCTATCCATCATTATCAGGATGATACGGTTATGTATGGGGTGTCCACTCCGCTTTGGGACTATGTATTCAGAACTTTGCCCAAAAAGAATACCGGCAAAAAGCAAGTTGAAGTTAAAGTTTAATTTGGAATGAAAAAAGGCCGGCAATCGCCGGCCTTTTTTCATTGTACGATTCGTTTGTTCATCACCTGAAACCAAAGCGGCGGAACCAAGGCTAATAGCATCGAACCTGGATACCCCACCGGTAATTGAGGTGATTCATCGTGATGATCCAGGATTTGATATTTCTTACTGGCCAGATAATGATGGTCAGAGTGGCGGGTCAGCTCATACAAAATAATCCTGCCCAACTCAAAATTCGCATTCCAGGAATGCCGAGGCTGTACGCGCTCATATCGGCCGTTCTCCAATTTTTGCCTTCTTAGCCCATAATGTTCAATATAATTGATGGTTTCAAGCAACAGAAAGCCTACAATGCCGGCTGCCATAACTAAAAGCATCAAGTTTAATCCCATTACCCACCAAATAAGCCCCAAATAAGTTAGCTGGAGGAGCTGAAAAATAATCATCTCATTATGCCTGCTCCAAAAAGCCAAACCGGCCTTCTTTAGTCTTTTCTTTTCCAACTTCCAGGCATTCATATAACTTCCTACAGTGGACCTGATCCAAAACACGTAAAGTATCTCTCCATATCGGGCTGTAGCCGGATCCAGAGGCGTGGCAACATGCTTATGATGCCCCCGGTTATGTTCTATGAAGAAATGCATGTATAATGCCGGCAATAGTAAGATCTTGGCCAGTATTTGTTCTGACCTTTTTGCGCGATGCCCCAACTCATGCCCTACGTTTATGCCACAAGTGCCGATCACGATACCTAGCGAAAGTACCAGGCCGGTCAGCTCGTAATTAGCCAATTCCTGAGCAGAAACAACAAAAATAAAATACCCGATCAGCCCATACAAAATGGGAATGTTTAGATAGAGCAACCAGTCAAACAGGCGTTTCTTCAACTGCCGTTTCCGTTCCTCTATGTCTAAATTTTTTTCTGAACGTGGTAAAAAAGGCTCTAGAAGAGGAATCATAACAAAAGCAAAAATAACGGTGCTATAAGACCACCAGCCTTGAAGATTTAAGGCCAAAAAGGCAGACGCAGGAATCAGGTATGCCGCCAGATATTTTAAATCGCGCATAGCAGGGTGTTTTTAATTATATTTGGAAAGAGCAAAGACCCTTTCCAAATATAATTAAATATTAAGCCTTATGAATCATCACCCAACTGACTTTTCGCATCTTGCTCCGGTAATTGCTGTGCCGGACGTTTCTGAAACTATTGCCTGGTACAGGGATAAACTTGGTTTTGACATTACTTTCACCTGGAATGATCCGGTAGATTATGCCGTATTAAAAAGAGGAGAAAGGATAAGCCTGCATTTTTCCAGGGCTGGTCATTTTTCAAAAGATAAACTACCGGATTCCACCAGCGTTTATTTTTTTGTACATGATGTCGATGCAGTTCATACTGAATTTGTAGATAAAGGAGTTGAAAATATTACGACTCCTAAAGATTGGGAATATGGGATGCGGGATTTTGATGTGGTGGATATTAATGGGTATCGGCTCAGTTTTGGCCGGGGAAAATAGACATGTCATGTTTAAGACATGACATGTAGGGTGTTTTTTTGTAAACGGCTAAGAATCAATTTAATAGTAAAAATAGATTTTATCTCAAAAGGACATGTCATGTCTAGACATGACATGTCTTACAACCTAAATCATATGACTGTTATCAACTTACAAGAAAAATTCCAGCTTTTTTCCGACCATTGGCACCCTCGCATCATTGGCGAATTAAATGGGCAGCTAGTCAAGATTGCTAAAATCCAGGGAGAATTCATCTGGCATAGCCATGAAAATGAAGATGAACTTTTTATGGTGATCGAAGGCACCCTCTGGCTCGATTTTCGGGACAAAACCGTAGAACTCAATCCGGGTGAGATCATCATTGTGCCTCGTGGGGTAGAGCACCGGCCAAGAACAGAAGGAGAAGTCAAAATCATGCTGTTCGAACCGGCCGCTACCAAACACACCGGAGAGGTAGAGCATGAACTGACGCGGAATGAACAAAAACACATTTAAAAAAAGGGGGTCGGCACCAGGCCCGAATATGGAAAATTAAATTTATCCCTTCCCCCGGCGGGGAAGGGATAAATTTTTAAACTTCAATGCTCGAAGCTACAGGCGCCTCCTTTTTTATTTCAAATTTTAACCATTTATTTACTTTAGAATCTATACATTTGTGGCGTCAACAGGAGCCCTAGCCCAAATTAACCGCTTTATCACACAAAACAGCTAATGTGCTCCTATGAAGCAGTCTTATTTAGTTATCGATTTTGATAGTACTTTTACAAAAGTAGAAGCACTGGACGCGCTCTGCGAAATCGTACTGGATGGATCCGAAAAGAAAAGTGAAGTTCTTAGGGAAATCCAGGATATTACAGATCGGGGAATGGAAGGAATACTGGACTTTCGGACCTCCCTTTCGAGTCGTTTGGATTTACTCAGAGCCCATCGGAATGATATCGAAAAGCTGATTGCTCACCTCAAAAATGAAATATCAGAATCTTTCCTCCGCAACCAACCGGCCCTTGCTTCCAGCAAGGAAAACGTTTTCATCGTCTCCAATGGTTTTAAAGATTTTATCGTACCTGTCATTGAACATTATGGATTAAAGGCGGAAAACGTCTTTGCCAACGAATTCGTTTACGACAGCGAAGGTTTTATCAAAGGCTTTGACTTGAATAATCCATTGTCTGAAAGCGGAGGCAAACCCAGAGTGATCAGCCAGCTAAAGCTGGAAGGAGAGGTATACGTGATTGGGGATGGGTACAATGATTTTGAAATTCGCAAAGCTGGTTTTGCCAATAAGTTTTATCTGTTTACCGAAAATATTGAACGCGAATCGGTCAAGCCGAGCGCTGACCACATCGCGCCTAATGTTGATGAAATTTTATACGAATTAAATATGAGCAGAGCACTTTCTTATCCGAAAAACAGAATAAATGTCCTCTTACTGGAGGGCGTACATCCTAACGCTGTAAAACTTTTTGAAGCAGAAGGGTACAATGTTGAATATCTGACTACGGCTCTCACTGAGGACGAACTATGTGAAAAAATTGCAGAGGTCAATATTCTGGGCATCCGGTCAAAAACGCACGTTACCAAAAAAGTTATTGAAAAAGCCAAAAGATTGATCAATATCGGTGCTTTTTGTATCGGAACTAACCAAATTGACCTGGATGCCTGTAGCGAGCACGGAGTGGCCGTCTTTAATGCTCCTTATGAGAATACCCGTTCAGTAGTAGAACTAGCCATCGCTGAGATGATCTTTCTGGTCAGGAATATGCCTGATAAAATGATGTCCATGCACAATGGCAAATGGGAAAAGTCAGCAAGCAATTCCCGGGAAATCCGCGGGAAAAAACTGGGTATCGTAGGATATGGAAATATCGGCAAGCAATTGTCAATTGTAGCAGAAGCCATGGGGCTCGATGTCTATTTTTACGACATCGTAGATCGACTCGCTCTGGGAAATGCCACTAAATGTACCAAACTGGAAGACTTGCTGAGCCAGGTCGATATCGTCAGCCTCCATATTGACGGACGTCCTTCTAATGATAACCTCTTTGGAGAACGCGAATTTGCCATGATGAAAAGCGGCGCTATTTTTATGAATCTTGCTCGTGGAAAGGTAGTAGACGTAGAAGCTTTAAAAGAGGCCATCGATTCAGGGAAAATTAAGGGGTGCGCAGTGGATGTATTCCCTAAAGAACCCAAAAGTAACGACGAGCCCTTTGAGTCTGAATTAATGGGCATGCGCAATACCATCCTGACGCCTCACATCGGCGGCAGTACCATGGAGGCACAGGAAAATATCGGTAATTTTGTACCCAATAAGATCATTAGCTATATCAACACTGGCAGTACCTACGGAAGTGTCAACCTTCCTAATGTTCAATTGCCGCCGCTCGAAGGAGCCCACCGCTTGCTGCACATTCACCATAATATTCCAAATGTATTGGCAAAAATCACCAATATCCTGTCAAAAAACAGCACCAATATCGTTGGCCAGTACCTCAAAACCAATGAGTCTGTCGGCTATGTTATTTCCGATATTAATAAGGAGTATGACGAACAGGTGATCCAGGAGTTGAAGGATATTGAAGGGACGATCTGGTTGCGGGTTTTGTATTAAAAAAAAGCTGGGGAAAAAGAGCGCAATTCTTTTTCCCCAGTCCCAACCGCATTTTTCATATATTGAATACTCAAGTCCATTCAATATATGTAACATGAAGCGATTACTACCTTTCCTACTTTTGATCCTCCTTCTTTTTAATCATTGTAAAGTCAAGCAGGACGACAAAGAGCAATCGGACTCTTACGTTTCCCTTGATTGCGATTTCTTCGGCGGCTTGTCTGAACGCGACGGCATCCGCTGTGGCTATATTGAGGTGCCTGAAAATTATGACCGGCCCAATGGTCACCAGATTCGAGTCAGCTATGCTATTTTGAGCCGGCGAGATACCTCTGCCCAAACCAATCCCATCATTTTCTTTGTCGGTGGGCCCGGCGGAAAGGGACTTAGTCTTGCTAAAGCTTTTTTAAATCATCCGCTTCTGGAAAAAAGAGATATGATTCTCCTCGATGAGAGAGGTATCGGGTTTTCCAGTGGTTTGCCCAATGTCGGGCCACGCCTGTATGCTATCTTTGCTGCGGATCATAGCCCGGCCGAGGAGAAAGCCTTATTCCATGAAGCCATCGAATCTTATCTTGAAGAGTTTGAGGATGCCGATTTTAACCTGGCTGACTATAACGTTTATCAAAATGCACACGATATTGGCCGGCTAATGGACGCACTAGAGTACGAACAATACAATCTGTTGGGAGCTTCCTATGGTTCGACTTTGTCGAGGGTGATCATGAAATACCACCCCGAGAAAGTCCGCTCCGTAATCATGAATGCTCCTAATCCTCCTAACGGTAACTTTTATGGCAAAATACATCAAATGCTGGCCGAATCGCTCGAGGGGATATTCAATGCCTGCGAGGAAGACTCGGCCTGCCAGAAGAATTATCCGGACCTCAGGGCCGATTTTCGGGCTGCTATTGAGTTATTAAAAAAGGAACCAATAGAGGTGGAAATTGAAGGAAAGCCTTTTGTTATTAATGCCCAGGATGCCATTATGATTATCCGGCATTGTTTGTACCAGGGGAATGCCCTGAGTACCATTCCTCAATTTGTACGGGCTATTCACGAAAGGGATAAGGAGACGATAGGCCAACTTTCGCTGGCTATGAAAAACATTTTTAACCTAGTGAACATGAGTATGCACTTTTCTTCTATGGCCTACGATGATTTCTCATCGGAAAGCGCTATTGCTTTCCGGCAGTCCATACAGGAAACTACCTTGGTAGAGCCGGGACTGGGTTTTTTCAGTTCATTTGTACCTATGCTGGAAACCTGGCATCAAGGCAGGGCAAGCGAGGAGGAAAAGCAACTTCCCATTTCTGATATCCCTACTTTAATTCTAAGTACCACTTATGATCCTTCAACTCCTGCGGTGAATGGCCAAATAATGAAAGAGCGCCTCTCCAATGCTCACTTATTTGTGCAGGAGAGCTTTGGCCATGGGGTAGGAGGGGCCTGTTCGATAAAAATGATGGCCGATTTTCTGGATAACCCTCATAAAAAACCTGATGGCAGCTGCCTGAATTGATCCGGCTTTTTTTTGAGTGGAATCTGCTATCTTTATTGGAACCGCGGATTTTTACTGATTTAGCAGATTCCACTGATATGATTTTGCCTGCCAGGCAAAATCTTTTTCGCGTTTTCGGTCACATCAGTAAAAATCCGCGGTTCCAACAATTACCAGCACAAAACAAAACCTATGCATAAACTATCCAATCTCTTATTCAGCTTATTCCTCCTGCTTGGCCTTGCTCACTGTAGCTCTCTACTGAACCCCACCATGGAATCAGGTGGCTATCGTGTCGCCCAAGTCATTGAAGAAAACTCACTGGATGAAGGAGTGGGCAAAATAATGGGCGTAGTAAAGGATGCCAAAACGGGAGAACGCCTGGAAAAGGGAGAGGTGTTTATCTATGCCATTGACAAGCGCATTTCTTTTAGCTCAGACGGCAGCTTCTCCGAACTGATTCCCGCCGGCAAATACACGCTTTCTGTCGAAAGCGAGGGCTATAACTCAGTGACCACCGCCAATTTGCTGATTCGAACAAAAACTTCCACCTATCTGGACATTAAGCTTTTATCCTCCAGAAAGACGAATGGGCCTGGAAAAACTAATTAAAAGCATAAGGTAACGGCCGAGGCCGTTACCTTATGCTTTTAATTATCAGGGCTATATAGCTCTGTTATGAAACCTCAGTTTGAAAATAAGAATAGTACCCACCAGAAAAAGGGTAATGCCGTTGGCCAGAATAATAGGCAGATCACCTCTTAAGAGTCCATAAGCGAACCATAAAATAACGCCGGTGAACATGATGGAAAACATACCTAACGAAATGTCTTTTACAGAACGCGTTTTGTAGGTACGGATCACTTGTGGTAAAAACGCGATGGTGGTCAGGATACCGGCCAGAATGCCGATCAGGTTAATTAGCATACTTTTGATTTTTAATTCAATTTTTCGGGTTCAAAAACTATACTTCAATTCTGGGACAAAAGTATGGACCTATGCATTAAAATGATACGACGCTTTTAACCATTCCTGATTCAATTTTAACCTGTAGACTGATGGGATGCTGCTCTTTGTAATAAATCGCCTGGATTCGGTCATTGTAATAATCAACGGCCCTTCGTCGATACCGTCCTGAAACGACCTGGAAAACGATTCCTCCCCCTATTCCCAAAGCTCCCCAAAGCTTAAGCTCACTGCTAATCCTTGGGTTTTTGGAAGAACTTAAAAATCCGGCTACAATAAAAATACTACCTATGGTATAACTACCGACACTCACCTGCTCGCTAATATTGGATATACGTATATGCTCATAGGCTTCTTCATAGTCGGACATGAACCACTGCATCACAGATGGATTAAGTTTTTTTCCATTGAGCAAATAAGAGGAGTTGAGAAAGGAATGGCGCGCAATAATGGTATCCCCGGCGATTTGGCGATAAGTAGATTGGGCGGATAGCTGCGATAGGCAACATATGAGAGTAGTGATACATAGCAGTTCGGGCAGTCGCATGGTAGAATTTTAAGGACTCTTCCCGAAAGATACTAAAAGATAGAATAAAAAATAGGAAGCGCCACCGCGCTTCCTATTTTTTATTCACCTTTCAATTGCACTACCGTCAATGATATGACCGAAAAAGATAGCGTTGGCGAACAACTTGCTGGTGCCATAGAAAAAGGCCCGGAAGTTTGGATTGTCTGCCATGTATATGATCCGGCCGCGCCCCGTGCCGCTTACTACAATTGAGGCGGAGGAGTTAATAAGCTCAGCCTTTTCTTCACTGATGTATCCACTCAATAAAGGATCCTGGGCATATACCAGTGGTGTGGCATAGGGGTTTTTGGCTACATCCAGAAAAACATCCCCTTTCCGTAGCACAGGCAATTCGCTTTTGCGATAACCGTACCCCAATGGATGACTCAGGTCGAGCATCGTCTTAAAAATGGCTCCACCAATTTCCTGGCTTCCCTCATCTGCTTCCAGTGATCCGTATGGCCGACGTCCCAATGGGTCTTCTTTCGCCGGCGCTTTACGCAAGCTTACAGAGCCGATCTTATTTCTTTCCAGCCAGTT
>JAUIKE010000178.1 GCA_030430845.1 Bacteroidia bacterium
GTCCGTACGGAAGGTCGGGAGTTCAAATCGGGAAAGAGGATCAGGCAAGAATAAAATAAGGCGTGGTAGCTCAGCTGGTTAGAGCGTCCGTACGGAAGGTCGGGAGTTCAAATCGGGAAAGAGGATCAGGCAAGAATAAAATAAGGCGTGGTAGCTCAGCTGGTTAGAGCGTCCGTACGGAAGGTCGGGAGTTCAAATCGGGAAAGAGGATCAGGCAAGAATAAAATAAGGCGTGGTAGCTCAGCTGGTTAGAGCGTCCGTACGGAAGGACGGGAGTTCAAATCGGGAAAGAGGATCAGGCAAGAATAAAATAAGGCGTGGTAGCTCAGCTGGTTAGAGCGCAGCATTCATAATGCTGAGGTCGAGAGTTCAAGTCTCTCCCACGCTACAAAAGATGAAAAAGGTTCTCCAGATCAAGGGGAACCTATTTTTTTTAGCGAAGGGTGTTAGGGCGCCCGTACGGGAGGTCGAGCGTTCAAGTCAATGAGATAGCAAATCTGTGATTTGTGTAATCGAATTGATCCCGATCGGAACGGAGTGGAGCATCGGGACCTCTCCCACGCTACGAAGAAACGAGAAGGTACTCCAATGACGTATGGGGTACCTTTTTTTGTTTCTAAATATTTAAATGATGTATTATTTCTACGTTCTGTATAGTTTAAAGGACGGCAAACTTTACAAAGGTTCCACAAGCCAATTGCTCAAAAGAATAGAGCAACACAATGCCGGGCAGACTAAATCCATCCAGAAAAGACGACCATTCATCCTTCTCCATTACGAAACCTTTGACAATAAGAAAGAAGCCATACGCAGGGAATATTGGTCAAAGACGCTTGAAGGCGGAACGGCTCTTCGTGAACTGCTAGTTGAAAAATCATTATTAACAAAGCAAGGAAGGTTAAATGACCAGAGTATTGAATAATTAGGTAGGCGAGAGCTCCCGTCTAGGTACGGGAGGTCGAGCGTTCAAGTCAATGAGATAGCAAATAGCATTGTGTTTAGTGTTTACATGTGAGGATTATTCAATATCTTGATCTGGAGGTGTTATTAGAAACAGTAGTCTAAAATTATACCGGATGGAACCTTTCGAACTGATAGCAAAACACTGTCAGGACAGCTCTATGCTAACGAAGTCGTTGATTGACGAGTTTGTCATTTATTACGCAGCCAAAAGAGAGCATTTAGAAAAGAAGATAGACAAAAAGCTGAAGCAATATAGGCATGTTGTCGGGAAAATTCCAAGCAGTTATATTAATATTCTTAAATCAGAATACATTGCTTCTCAAGTATTCAAAAAGAACGGCCTTCTTGGTAAATACCTTCAGCATTCGGCCATCAAGGCGCTGACTTCAGAGGAATATGATTTTTTGACATATCAATATGAGCATCCCTGGAAATTTAGTTTTGCGGTGATTCTCCATCAACCTTTTAAGGATTTTTTCCAAATGCAGGATGTCTTCACAGAAGAGGAGTATTTGCTTTACTCGCCAGGTATGAGCACTACGCTTAAACAACAGCCCGTCCATCTTTGGTTTAATTTAATCGGTTTTAACGGGAAGTGTTGGCAGACCTATGGTGCGATCATTGGATTCAATAGCTTCACCCCAAACGATATTTTCTTTTTTGCCACAGAACTTACCCCTAACATTGAGGATGAAGAAGGCCTTATGCGGGAGGTGGAGAAAAATCCCTGGCCATTTTTTTTGCTTTTATCTGGAAGTACGATCCCATTTTCTCAAAGTCAGGGAAATTTATTGATCTTTCAAAGCTCTCTGGATGAGGTATCTTTTTTTCCTTACGGCCAATTAAAAAACACCTTCGATATAAGGGAGAAAGATGGAGTATACGAATTGCAACTGGGGCCCTGGTTAGAGTTACCGCATTTTGCAAAAGCCTATTTTAATGAGGCAGAGAGAACGCTACTCCGGTCTACTTCTACAAAAACTAGCTTTGCTGAGCTTACTAAAGCACTTAGCCAACATGGAATTGAGCTCGATCCGGAACCACAGGTGGAAGTAACCCCCGGTATGTTGATCATTACACAGAAAATACTGCGTCGGAAAATAGAGCTAAATCCCTACGAGGAACGATTTATCGATCGCAAAGAAAACAGCGAAGAACTGGAGAAACTGAATCATTTACTCCAGTTGGCGTTGCCATTCATTAATAATAACGAACCGATAGACTATGATAAGCTGTCTGCTGAAGCTGGTATAGAGGTCGATGTAGCGAAAGACCTACTGGCCAATGTGATTGAGCGCATACAAAAACTACGAGATACAAAGTAAAGTGCATGGACAGCGCAGCAAGTATCTTAAAACTTCTATTTGGACTTTAAACAACTTCTTTTAGAAAACAAGGAACCTTGGTATCATAGCAGGCATCAACCTAGTTGATCTTTTTCCTATCCATCTTCTACATGGATTACTACGACCTGAGAGTCGCCTCTCAATATACCGTTCTGGATTCTATTGATCAAAAGCAAGCTTTTTTCTTCAATAACCAAAGCCTAAAGAACGGCCGTCCCAAGCGAATATCCCATCGGTTTTTTCCCGGAAAAACAGGAAGATCCTGTGTTAGAACATGTTAGAACAGAAAAACAGGTGGTTTTGGATGACCTCTATACGGTCAGCCATATCAGTAAGATCACCGGCGAAGAGAAGCGCTATACCCTTCAACAGTTGAATGGGATCATCCGGACCTATACTTCCCGCCTGGAGGAGGCGGAGCTTTTAGGGGATGAGAAGTTGGTGGATTCTCGACGGAAAAGCTTGCGGTATTGGAAGGGGAAACGTAAGACGTTGATGGAAAAAATCCCTCTTAACGTTTAAATATGGTTAGGTGGGCGCCTAAGCCGCCCACCTAACTATATTTAAATTTGTCCATGTACTCGTGGCCGGCAGAGTAGATGACGCCTTTCCAGGAATATTTCAGCTCTTTTTATTCTGAGGGTTCAAAGGATCGTTTTCTGCATACTTATCCAATTCCCCTTTATTATTTTCAAGGCTAAAGGGGATACCTTCCTTTAGCCCACCCGGCAAGGTCAAATACAAGGTAATGCTGGTGCCTTGTTTGAAGTGATTATTAGTTATTTGAACAGGACCTGAAAAATAGACGTCAAAGAAATCCACCTGCCTATTAAAGGTACAGTGGTCGATGAAAAACTCATTGGGGTGCTTGTTATGGACACCACAGTCAAAGGTAGAGGGCTCTTCAATGAGGCAGTTGGTCATTTATTTTTTCCGAGTTTGGATATAAGCTTTGGTTTATCATCATTGAAATGCCAATTTTCCAATTGCTCAATAGCAGTAGCCAGGATAATGGATTCATCATATCGAGATATCGATAAATCACCATTTAAGGTTTCATAAATTTCGCCAGCGAACAGCAAAACAGACCGTCCCTTTATTGTAAGCAATACTTCTGACACTAAAGATCCGGAATCAATGCAAATTTCTATGTCTTCTATCAAGCCACAAGGAAACCCATCTTCTATTGTGTATTTCTTTTTTTCTTCATCTCCATCCTCAAAGAGAAAATCATAGGGCACTCCATCTTCTCTCAAACATAAGCCCCAATCGGAATCAACCTGGATAGTTTGAAATGCTGTCCAAGTAATCCCGTCAACTTTAAAATACAAGCCGCCAAGTTGCTCAAAAGCTACCCTTTCATCAGAATATAAGGGTTTCTCATCTTCTCCTTCCCAACGAATGGGCTTGCGAACGAAAAATGGTTCCGATATCACTCGACCCTTCAGATCTTCAATGGGACTCACAATACGCTGGAACCAAAATGGATATTTCTTTTTCATAATAAACACAGGGCGTTAGTTTCGCTTATTTTTTTCAGGTTCCCAAATAATATTTTTGTAGATTCATTCACTTATACGGATTTTTAAAACCCGGGTATTTTTTCTCTTTTTCGTTCAATTCTCCCATTTCCTGATAGCCCATTTCGGGATCGAAGGTGTTAATCTTTCCGAAGAATAATTCTTCCTCGTGCCAATAATAGAGGCACCATTGGTTGGTGTCATCAAAAATAAGGACATCGTCACCCCAAAAGATATTCCCGGCATGTTTAACAACCATTTTCCAGGACAGTGTGATCGGATGTTGTCCGTGGTTGGGTAGCAGGAATACCCATTTCTCAATTAGTATCCCCGCTTTTGGCATGCCTTCTTTAGTTCTCATGGCTGCATCAATGCCTGTAATTTTCCTGTCAATTATTTGGCCATCGAAGTCAAATCGAATTAAATCTCCGATATTAATTACGCCTTCAAGAATGGTGCCCGCAAGAACAATTCCTCTTCCGGTTATCTTGAAAGTGTCATATATTTCAAACCTACCTTTCCCTATCTCCTTTGGTAAACTTATTAGAGCTGAAGGCTTCTTTTATTTCTTGACGTATCTTTTCTAATTGGTTTTCTTTTTTCATAATGCTTTTTTTCTAAAAGAAACCTGCTTCATCTCCCAAACCTGGAGATCGTAAATATTGCCTTCCTCCACAGCGTCAATGTGAATCAAAGCTCTTTGGATGCCTTCTATGTCTTCAAGTATAGAAGCAATTTTGTAATGCATCACATTAGTTTTTGATAAACTATTTGTTTTTTATCGCTCTCTTTTCTATTAGTTAAGAGGATATTAGGGCCGTTTTATCTCAGATTGAAAATCTGGTATTTTCTCACCTTTTCCCCAACTATCAAAAGTCAGTTTTTCGAGTTGGGAAATCAGGTTTTGGTCTGCCTGATAGTCTGTTCCTTTCCAAACACCGAAAATGGACGCTGTACCTACTGTCGTTGGATTGGTATCTGTAGTTGATCCTTCAATTTTCGTAAGGCTAACCCGGTAGCGCTTTTCACTCTTAAGAATAGACAGTGCAAAATCAATACCTTTTTCAGCACCCGACTTCCAGGACTCATCAAATGCCTCACAGTCAATAATTATTTCATTGTGTTGCTTTGAAATCACTTCAATATCCAAGGTCACACGGGCAAAAAAGGGGATGCCTTCGTGAATTTTAAAGAATCTATTTTTAATGGCAGCCATTTTGGTTTTTATTTAGATCGGTAATTCTACTTATGCAAACTGATTCTTATACTTTTTCACTCATCATTATTTGCGAAAGACAAACAATCCTTCTTCTTCCTTCAGTAGAGGCCAATCTACATTATCATCAAGTTGAAAAGCATTTAACACTGCCTTCCCAGTAACATAAGCTATGATAATTGGAGAAGTATCTACGGAGACGCCAATCAACTTAAGTACTTTGACACGGAATCGGGTCCTGTCACTCGTTTTTCTTCTATATTCTTTTAAACCGTAATGGATACCAAAGATTACAGCGCTGGTATAGGCGTTTTTTTCTGGTATGGAAAGATCATAGGGATCAGATCCTACAATTTCATCCTCTATCGATTGCTCAATCTCAAGTTTTACAAAGCCATGGTAAGTATGAAATCCACTATGGCTTTTTATTCTGAATTCACCGGTTTTCATGTGCGATGTTTTTGTGATAAAACCGTAGGTTGGAGAAATTGGTTCCAGTGATTTACATTAGGACTTTCTAAGGGAGTTGCCGTATTTTTAAGAGAAAACAATTTCGTCAGATACGGATAAATTAACATCGAAAGCAACAGAAATATGATCATGGATGACGTCTGATAAGCGGCATACATGAAAAGGACGCTGGAACTCTCCGGATCTAACCTTAAAGCCTCTTCGCTGACTTTATTGGATTCGGAATGCTTTAATTTCAGGGAAAGAGCCGCCGATTTTAATTCCAGGGCCGCTGCATAATTGGGATCTATTTGAAGGGCCTTGTCAAATTGTTCAATACTCTTGTCAAAGGCTCTTTTTTTCAGCTCGATTCTCTTCCATTTGCCGGTTATGTCTTTCGGCGTGTTTGCTCAAAAAGTAAATGTACTCATAGACGTTGATCTTCCCCAGGTCATTTACCGTCATGGTCGTATTATACAGAAGACCTTCTCCGTTTTTGAGCTTTTCCAGTTGATTCAAACATCGGCTTAACTGATCGATCAATTCGGCCTTGATCTTCAGTTCACTCTTTTCGCCCTTTGGTTCCATGTGTTCGGGGCGAATCCAGGCGAAGGATTTATGCATGCCAATGGCATCCAATTTGTCTAGCTTGAAATCAAACCCAAGCAGCAGATCTTCCAAAGATAGATTTTTTACATTTCTCAATGCTTTATCCGTCCCTTTATCGATCAGGATCAGAAGGAAGTGACTGGTTAGGGCGATGTGCTCCAATATTTCCGAAATGGTCCAGCTATTATCGGCCGGCCGATAATTTTTTAGGGCTGCTTCTTCATTGAACCAGTCCAAAACTTTCGCGTGGGTCTGGATCAATTATTTGGCTGTCTCATCTGCCTCAGACGGATGAGACAGCCCCTATCCACCTCACTGCGCTTTCTGCTGAAGTCGCCGCTGATCACTCCTGATCTTTCCCAACCAATATAAGCCAATAAAGGCCCAGATCAGGTTAACCGTACTGGACGGCAGTGCATTATAGTGAAAAGCGTTCACCAACAGCATGATACTGCCCACAATATTCAGCAACTGATAAAAAGTGGAATAGGACGAAACCTTCTGCGTACTTACCAGCCAGTAAGAATAAATCATTAATGCAGAACCCGTCCATCCAGCGATGTCAATTAAGAGTGTGATCATTATTACCTACCTATTTAAAACGTTTTTTTAACATAATTCGCAAACTCGCCCATTGTCGGAAATTCTAAATCCACCTCCACCGGGCGACTGGGGGCCGGCGTAGCGCCAAAACCAGGGCTGTTCTGCCTTCTATTGATCCAAACCGTAGATAGGCCGATGTCGGTAGCAGGCACCATATCGTGATACAGGCTCTGCGCTACATGTAAAATTTCCTCTTTTTTGATTCCTTCCTCAGCCAGGTGATCTATTAAAAAATGAAAGTTATTTAAGTCCGGTTTGTAGGTGCCGATTCTTTCCGCGGTCAGGACCCTGAAAAAGTGAATGCCCAACTGGTTATTATTGGTTTGTGCGAAGGATTCTTCGCTGATGTTGGACAGTATAATCAGCTTGTAATGCTTTTCCAGTTCTTTCAGTGCCTCCACGGTGTCAGAGAAAGCCGGCCAGTCTCCTACGGATTGGGCGAGCTTTTCCTGGAAAGCCGGGTCAACTTTAACCCCCAGTTTGTCAGATAATCTGGCGGCCACTTCTTCTAAAACCTTCGGATACTTCCAGGCGGGGTTTTCTTGTTGAACGACCGTCTCGATTCCAGCGAAATGCTCTAACAAAGCTTCTTTTGAAACCGACAAATTGTTTTCGGATGCCCATGGAAGCAGTACATCCGCGATTCCTTTTTCCCAGTCGACCAAGGTTCCGTAGCAGTCGAATGATAATGCTTTGAAATTTTTTAGCTCCATTGTGTTATTTTGAACTAATTAATAAAATAAGATGGCAGTCCTCATCTGAAAAATTCTCAAACTCTACCTCCGCAGCGTCAAAGGTGATGGAATCTCCTTCTTTGAGGAGGTTATCTTGTCCTTTAATTTTGCAGTTGAATTGTCCGGAAATAACCGTAATGTGTTCTTGTACGCCGAGCCTGTTTTGCGGGAAGAGTCCCGTCGACTGCCCGGGGGGAATCAGAAAAGAAACCAACTCAATTCCTCTGGCCAGTAAAACATTGGAAAGAATACCCCGCACAATGCCCGATTCTTTATCAACCAATTCATTCCGATCTTCTTTTCGGATGATCTGGACCTTCTCTTCCGCATCTCCTACGATCAGGTCCGAAAGGGTACATCCCAGCGCCAGGGCAATCTGATAGGCATTTTTAACGGTCGGCATCTTTTTGCCGCGCTCTACCTCTGAGATCATCGTCACGCTTAATTGGCTCTTTTCGGCTAATTCTGCGATGGTTAGCCGAAGGTTTTCCCTTCTTTTTCTGATATGTTTACCTATTTCAAATTTCACGATAGCGTAATTTTTGTACAATATTAATGCTTTTTTGGCTTATTTGTTCGCTATAGCGTAATTTTTATTTTCTTTTTCGACTAATGAACACATAGAGGCAGCCCCATTCCTTTTCTCAAAAAGCGAGGGAGGAGCAAGGAAACTTAGATTGAATAAGCCTATATTGCATCTGAACCAGTTTAAAATCCGTAGACCTTTCAAAAGGCGAAAAGATGCATCAGCTCACCAAAACAGATTTTCTCCAGTATTTATCCTGCCCGGAAGAATTATGGTTATTTAAAAATATTGAATCCTCAAACGTCCCTCCTGCTCTGGATGAACGTCACCTCATGGAACAGGGGCAGCTTATTGATGAATTGGCCAAAGATTTTTTTACTGATCATTTCTCGGAAAGCTTCCGGGAAAGAGGTCTTGACATGAGCTTTCAAAAAACGGCTGAAGCAAACGGCTGCCTGGCACGAGCAGATGTATTGGCTATTGATAGCGCTTCCAATACAGTTGATATGTATGAAGTGAAAGCATCGACCTGTGTGAAGTCTGAACATATCCCCGACGTAGCCTTTCAAAAGATGGTATTCGAAAACAGTGGATGGACCGTGAGGAAGTGTTTTTTGGTATATATAAATAACGCTTATCAGTTAGAAGATGAATTGAATTTGAATGCGCTATTTGTTGTAGAAGAAATAACAGAAAGGGTGAACATTGCATATCCTGAAATTCGGAAACAGGCCCGGAAAGCCCTGCAATTCATCAATGGGCCGGAGCCGGAAAAACGATGGACGCTGGGTTGTGCCAATAAACTTCAGTGCTCCTTTGTTCAGCATCACTATACTGAATTACCGGAGTATTCGATATTTGACATATCCAGAATCGGCGTCAAAAAACTGGAAAAACTCTTAGAAAACGGCATCCTGGATGTCAGGGATGTTCCTGACGATTTTAAGTTAACTTCCAGACAAAAACGTCAAGTAGAGATTGCCCGGAAAAATGAAGTCATTGTAAAGAAGGAGGCCTTGTCTCAAGAATTGAAAAAATTACGGTATCCGCTTTATTTCCTTGATTACGAAACTTTCGCTTATGCCGTGCCCATTCAAAAAGGGCATACTCCCTTTCAACAAATGTTGTTTCAATACTCTTTACATGTGGTGGAGGCGCCCCAAGCAGAGGTCCGGCACTTCGAATATTTGCTCAGCAGCAAAGAGGAGTCGGTCAGCGAGTTGCTGGCCAGCTTAAAAGAAAATATTCATCCCGATAAAGGAACGGTGCTGGTTTGGAATAAAAGTTTTGAGCAGAGCCGGAACAAAGAGTGTGCTGCTTTATTTCCAGAATATGCCGATTTCCTTTTTTCTGTAAATGAACGGGTATATGATCTTATGGACATTTTTAAAAAGGAGTATTATCTACACCCAGCTTTTAAAGGAAAGATCTCTCTGAAAAGTGTACTACCTGTGCTTTGTCCTGAATTAAGCTATAAAACACTTCCGATCCAAAACGGAGCAGAGGCGAATATCAACTGGCATCATTGGACAGATGGAGCGTTTCATGGGGAAGAACATGAGTTTATCAAACAAGCATTATTAGAATACTGCAAACTGGATACCTGGGCCATGGTAAGGATTTGGCAGGTGTTAGGGAGCATGAAGAAGGGATAAGGTATTTTGTATAAATAAGCTGTTGCATAGTTGGGTAGAGGTTATTTTGAGAAAAACTTCGTTTTCTCAAAATAACCTTCCTTTAAAGAATAGTAATGACTATCTCGGTGGAAACGAAGCCGCTCCGTTTCCACGAGCGAGTGTCCAGCTTCTTACCTTTGAACCATCCAGACGTCTTAAGGTAAAAGTATCAAATATGGTGAAGACGCAGAAAGAGGTGTTCTCATCGACCTGGTATTTGATCCCTTGCTTTTTTTCTTGGGTTTGTGAAAAACTGGAAGACATGCTAGCCGTCATGGATAAGCTGGATTTGACAGACCCTCCGAATGCCTCTCCTCCAGCCGTTGCTTCGATTCCGGTTGTTACTGAAAATGATTTTTGGGTAGCTTTGGTCCAGGATTTTGTAACCATGGCTGTCTTTTCTACCTTCCCTTTAAAAGATCCAAGAGGCCAATAATTGTCACCTTCTACTACATATGATCTGTGGCGTTCCAAATAGTACCAGGGAGATTCTGCCATTCTACGTACAAAAGACATGCCTGGATCCTGGACTTTATGAGCTGGTATCCACTCCACTCCTGTTAATTCTCCTATATAATCATCTGGCTCACCGTGGGAAGTCATTACTATTCCAGATCGGACTGGCTTATTGTTTATAGGGGCCGGAGGAGTTCTAAAACTTCCAGCTTGCTCAAGTTGCCACACTTGATTGTCCAATCCCGTATACTCCCATTGTGCCACATTATTTTCGTTGTGTATTCCTTGTCCAAGTACATCCAGGTATAAATTGCTGTGCTTTGCTTTTATCCTGTACTGATTGTACCCGCCGGCCGGTTCCAACATCCAAATCTGATTATCCAGTCCTGTATACTGCCATTGGCCTACATTGTTTTGGTTATGCATTCCTTGTCCAAGTACATCCAGGCATAGTCCACTATTTCGATTTATAATCCAATAGCCATTGGATGCACCATCGCCGTTGACGGGTGCCAAAAACCATTCCTGGTTAGCCAGACCGGTATTCTGCCATTGTGCCACATTATTTTCGTTGTGTATTCCTTGCCCAAGTACGTCCAGGTATAAGCCACTGTGCTTGGCCTTCAGTTTGTAAAAAACATCGCTTCTAATGGATTGAGATTGCCCAGTAATTAAAATCCCGACGAAAAGAACGCAGATCGATATTGATATTTTTAAAAAATTGTAATTCATTGCTTGAATGTTATTTGATGAAAAAAATGTTCTAGTGTTTCCTATTGAATGCTTTGTTTTACAAAACTGTATGCAAGTTAGGAGTAGCATTAGGTACTTGAAATAGGGGCAAGACTCTATTTCAATAGGTATTGGGCCAGATATTATCCTATAAAGAATAGATCTGAGCGGATTTATAATAAGAGTATGGGGGCTTACATCCTAAGGTCAGTAAATGAATTCTCATTAAATAATTATAATTACAAATTGTTCTAATACACCAACGTTTGCATAGCATGCCCCAAAATCTCTACCTCCACTGCTTTTGCTCCTATATATAATTTATAGGTAACCGGCTCATCCGTGTGGTTCATCACTACCGTCGCCATCGTGCCATCTTCATTCAAAAAGGAGGTGCTCAACATGGCACTTCTGCTGCTTACCGTGCTAACTCTTTTTGCATTGGGGCGAATAAATTTAGAAAAATGCCCGATGTAATAATACGAAGGAGTATACACCAATTCCGCTGTTTGGGTCTGTGCATGAACGGGGGCAAAACAAAGATTACCCACGTGATTAGGCCCACCGGTTTCATCCAAAAGTATATTCCAGTCCGTCCAGGCTACCGTACCATTGTTAAAATCATTGATCATAGATCGGCCGTAGCGTTCGGCATTTGGCCAGTATTCATATTTTTCGGGATCAAATCGCTCGTTGCAGCCTTCTGTAAAGATTAGGTTTTTGGAAGGGTAGGATTCATTGATATTCGCTAGGTTGACGAACATCGGGTCGCCACCGGTCCAGTTTTTATACCAGTGAAAGCCGATGCCTCAGGCATATTTGGAAGCTTCGGGATCATCAAAGATGGTGTTGGCGCGATGGTTGATCAGGTCGCGGTTGTGATCCTAGACAATAATTTTTTTACCGCCCAGACCTTCTCTTTCCATAATGGGGCCGAGATGATTTTTGAGAAAATCTCTTTCTTCTTCAGCCGTGTAGATACAGGACTCCCATCTTTGGGTGGCCATGGGTTCATTTTGAATGGTAAGCCCCCAGATGGGCATGCCTTCTGCTTCGTAGGCTTTGATAAATTTGGTGTAATATAAGGCCCAGGCATCGTAATATTCCGGTAAGAGTTTTCCTCCCTGCAGCATATTTTTGGTGTCTTTCATAAAGGCAGGTGGGCTCCAGGGATTGACATACAAGGGCAGCGTTCCTCCGGCAGCCTCCGTGGCTTTTTTGATCATAGGAATTCGAAATTCTTTGTCATGATCAATGTTGAAGGTTTTTAACTCTTTATCCTCATCCGAAACATAGGTGTAACTTTCTTTGCTGAAATCGCAACTGTGGATAGTGGTTCGGCATAAAGTGTAACCAATACCTTCCGTAGGATCATAATAAGACTTTAAAAGCTCTTCCTGTTTTTGCTTTAGCACAAAAGGTCAGGTTTGAACTGTTTACAGCTGCTGAGGGCCTGGCAAGCAAGGAGTCTCATCACTTGGTGCACGATGATCAGGCCGTTAATCCCCCATCCACCGGCAGCGCCTGCCCCGTCACAAAACTGGCCTTATCAGAACAAAGCCACAGGATCGCTCCTACTTGCTCTTCAATTTTCCCAAATCGTTTCATGGGGATACTCGCTTTCAGTTTGTCGGGAATACCTTTCTTTACTTTTTCTAAAGCGGCAGGATCAAACATTGGCGAAACCGTAAAAACCGGGCATATGGCATTGATCCGGATATTATGCCGGGCATACTCCATCGCAGCCGTTTTGGTCATTCCCACCACTGCATGCTTGCTGGCAGAATAAGCAATGGCATTTGGCAAACCCCTCAAACCGGCAATGGAAGAGGTATTAACGATCACTCCGCCCCCTTGTTCGAGCATAATCGGGAGTTGGGTTTTCATACCGTAAAAAACGCCGGATGCGTTAACGGACATCACTTGCTCCCAGGTATCCAAAGCAGTGTCGATGGTACGCGCCGTTGGTCCACTAATGCCTGCGTTGTTAACGGCAATGTCTAATCGACCAAATTGGTCCTTGATCTTTTTCATGAGTGCTTCAACTTCTGAGAAAACGGCCACATTGGTTTTTATAAAAAAACCTTTCCCTCCGGCTGCTTCAATTTGGGCAAGGGTTTCCAAACCTCCTTTTTCATTGATGTCTGATACAATGACCGTCCCGCCTTCTTTGGCAAAGGCAAGCGATGCTGCCCGACCAATTCCAGATCCAGCACCGGTGATGAGAATGATTTTTTTATTGAATTCCATATTCGTTTTTTCAGAAAAATAAGCATGAATTACTCCTTATAAACCATCAAAAGCCATTCCGCTACACAGGCGGGTTTTTCTTGTCCTTCCAGCTCAAATACGATTTTCAATTTATACTTGGCGCCCCCCGTTATCGCTTCAAAATCCAAAAGGCTGACTCTGCCCCGGACTTTTGACCCGACCGGTACGGCATTGGGAAAGCGGACTTTTTCAAATCCATAATTGAGCCCCATGGCGATATCTTGGATCTGGTAGGCTTCAGAAGCGAATTTAGAAGCTAGAGAAAGGACCAGGAAACCATGGGCCACCGTTTTTTTGTACGGGGAAAACTGGGCAGACTTTTCTTCATCGACATGTATCCATTGTTGGTCACCCGTTAGTTTTGCAAAAGCATTAATGGTGTCCTGATCTATGAGTTTCCATTTGCTTAGACCTATTTCGCGGCCTACATATTTCTGCATTTCAGCAATGCCTTTAAATTGAGTTTGATAAGGTTGATCCTTCATTGAATGTTTTTTTTGACACGGAGAGACACAGACATACGCTGTATGAACCATTTCTCTATCTCCGACCGGCTTTTGTTATTTAGGAAAAGCTCCTCCGTTAGCATGGAGGGTAATTCCATTCACGAATTCTGCTTCTTTGGAGGCCAGGAACAAGTAAACAATCCCCATATCCTCTGGCGTTCCTATACGACGAATAGGTATTTGTTGAATGGCTCCTTTGACGATTTCTTCGGGTATGGTATCTGTCATAGCTGTTTCGATAAAACCGGGGGCTACGCAATTGACCGTGATGCCGTGTTTGCCGACTTCTTTGCAGAGGGATCGGGTGAATCCTTGTATGGCTGCCTTGGAAGCGGCGTAGTTGGTTTGGCCAAATGCACCGAGGTCGGCATTAACAGAGGAGGCGGAAACGATGCGTCCATATTTTGCATCGATCATATGGGGTAAAACAGCCTTAGCCGTAACAAATAGGCTGTTAACGTTTACATTAATGACGGCATTCCATTGCTCCTCCGTCATTTTCATAAACGACTTATCGCGGATGAGCCCGGCATTGTTGATCAGAATGTCAATGCGACCGTGTTTGTTCATGATTTCTGCTACGGCGGCCTCAACGGATGATTTAGAGGTGACATCCACTTTTTGATAAAATATTTCTCCACCGTCGGCAGTAATTTCATCCACCACTGCCTGGCCATCTTTGACATCCCATAAAGCTACGGTAGCGCCGGCATCCGTAAAAACTTTGCAAATTCCGGCGCCGATGCCTTGTGCACCGCCGGTGATAATGGCTACTTGTCCGTCTAGTCTGAACATGATATTTCTCTTTTTTAAATCACGCATTGAATTGTTACATCCATCCTCTACTGTTCTGATGTATCAATATACTGAATGTAATCCCAATTGTCGAACCGAGCTGCAAGACATGTCATATCTAGACATGACATGTATGAAAAACTACCAGATATCCGATAGAGGATAACAACATAAAATGCTATCTATCAGTGTTTTGATGAAATGGGCTTTGGACATGACATGTCTAGATATGACATGTCTTGCTCCAGTGAACATGACATGTCTTCCCAAAACTCTAATTCCTTACTTATCTACCTGGCGCTGTCCAAAATTCAGCAGAAGGCTGTTGCTGAGCGGAAAGATCTCCACCAAATAAAAGGGCATTAAACAATACCCTAAACGTCCCCATGGGCTGCCCTCTCCACTGGGGTCGAAAGCCCAAAAGTATAACATGCCCTTTTCCGTGATGTACGTCCAGGGCTGCTGCATAGTTATTGAGGTATTTGCTACCCAGTAAATATCCAGAAAGAAGCGGAGATCCTTTGGATTGGTACTTAGCCAGGGCTTCTCCTTCAAATCCTTCCAGTGTTGAGAATACCGGACTTCCATAAACCATAACGGCGGCTCGATCGGGCATCCCTGCCATAATCGGATGTGTGTTATTGGTTTCGACTTCCATGATGGAGCCACCTGTGAAAAAGTCCTTTCGCGACAGCGTATCGACGACATTGCTAACAGGAAGGAAAAGCTCTTTGATGGCAAAATTACTGCTCTGGTTCATACATACCAGCGTGCCTCCACTTGATACAAATGCATTGAGGTTGCGAACGCCTTGCCCGCGGAGCCCGCCCTCATATCTTGGAGGAGCCTGTCCTGTTCTGTATCCATTGAGTAGGGTGGAAGGCCGTTCGGATCCCATCAGGATGACATCAAAACGATCCTTTAGATTCCCGGCAATGAAATCGGCATTTCTTATTCGGGTATAAGGGATACCGAAATTATCCAGCAGCCAACGCGTCCATCCCATGTCCATGCTGGCCCGCCAGGGTTCGTAAAGGGCGATCTTCGGCTGGATGCCCAAGCCAGATGTTTTGGAAGTCAATTCCACATTGACGGCATAATCATTGACCCATTTTCTGACTTGATCTCCGGAGACTCCACTGATGGAATACCTGCTCTTCGTTTTTTCATAACCAACTTTCAGGCCTTTTTCCCAGGCTTCTGCTATGACCCGAAATACATTATTTTCTTTAGGGTCCAGCAAAATCACTGTTCCACTACCCTTAATAGTCCCCGGCAGTGGCTGAATGCCGGCCGCTACTGCGTTGGTATTGAAGCCTACTCCCGGTGCAAAATCGACCTTGCTTAAGTCCTCCTCTACATGTTGATCCCAATCAAGCGCCTCGGATGTTACCGGAGCCATGGCCGATCTGAATTCCTCCGAGAGAGGACTCATAGCAGCCATAACCGCTACTTCAAATTGGAAAGGAAGCGTCCATCCGGCCGCATCATAAGGCTGTTCCAGCGGGCCGCCGGGAGATTCACGAAGGTCTGGGTAAGTTTGAATATCGAGTAACTGCCGTGCCAACTCACCGAATTCCTGATCCATAGGGATGACCCAGGTACCTTTCGGGTAAAGAATACCTTCGAAGCTAAGATCACGCTCGGTTTGAGCAATTCGGATGCCGTTAAAAGCCAGTCTTCTCAAAAGTTCAACAGGCCTGGCTGGGTCTCGTTGTTTTTGAGGGATGAAATAGGCATAAGGGGGCTCCTTTTTGTATTTTTCAATGGTATTATGGCCGGCTTGGAACTTGTTGAACAGCAGGACTTCGCTGTATTTTGATGCATAATCCAGCACGGCCAGGGAGGCCGTTTGCATATACTGAACGGCGTCGGACAGTCGCCACCAGCCTCCTTTCCAGGGGCTCGAATAGAGGGATTCCAGGCGAAAGCCATTCCGGTCTCTCGGAAAATCATTGATGGTGTAGAAATGTGGAGTGGCATACCGGTACAAGGCCGTTTCGGTCCAAAAAGAGGGAATATTTTGCATGACGGGCAGATAATCAATATAGCCCGGATACCAGGCGTCGAATCCCTTACCCATGTGTACGGCACCCTCTAATCCTTCTGTTTCTAAAGCCTGGGCGATGGCCATGCCAATCATATTAACTTCTCTGGCAACTAGAGGGGGCGTTTGGGTAGCTACCGGTTCGGCAAAAGGAGGAAGCCAAATTCGTGTGGGGAAAGGGGAGGACTGATGATGGACATGAATGATATTGGGTTCCCATTCCCGCCATACCCGGCCTACATTGCGGGATTCGAGCATGTTGACCATGTAAGCGTCACGGTTGTTGTCGTGCCCCACATATTTTTGATATAGCCAGGGGATGGGAGCTGTTTCGTAAGGAGTGCCTACATTGTCATTATACCAGTTAACAACAATATCCTGACCATCAGGATTAAGGGATGGCCATAAAAGCAAAATAACATCATCCAGTATTCTTTTAACCTTTTCATCTTCGGCATTACTAAGCAAATAATGGGCTAAGGAAATAGTATGCTGTGCTCCGGCCACTTCTGATGCATGCAGCCCGCCGTCAATATGGACGATAGGCTTGCCTTCTTTCGATAAACGTTTGGCTTCTTCTCTGCTGAGTCCGGCAGGGTGGGCAAGGCGTTGAGAGATTTCAATATACCGGTCCAGGTTTTGGAGATTTTCTTTGGATGAAATGATGGAATAATGCCAGGGTCTGCCTTCAGAGGTTTTGCCCACATATCTCATTTGCATGAGCTCACTGGCTTCGTCTAGCTTTTGAAAATAGGCCAGGGATTGTTCGTAATTGACGAGTTTGAAGTCTGCTCCTATTTTAAAGCCGAAGGTTGCTTCCGGACTTGGAATGGATTGCCCTTCTATAGAGAATGGATTTAAAAAAAAGGCCGTCGATAAGAACGCAAATACCTTTATCTTGTGAGCGAGCGCGATTGGTTTCAGGAGTTTCTTCATCTGTATATTTAAAGTTTGGAAAGTGAACAAGACCTTTAGCCCGACCTTGTCCGGTCTGTGCCAGGAATTACTCAAAGTAAGAAAACTTTAACGCCTATAATTGAAAAATTTCTTCTTTTTCGCAGGAGGCCAAAATCACCATACAGATTGATAAGTAGAAATAGGGGTTTCTCATAAGTTCATTACTTTTTTCCGGCAATCTTTCTTAGTAGGCGTTGTGCTTCGCTTCTGCGGCTGGATTCTTCCGGGATTTGCAACAGCAGCTCTCTGGTTCTCTCCCATTCTTTTTGCTTTAGGGAAGTAATCGCCAAAAACCAGGTACCCTCATTTTTGTAGGCCGAACTGCCCGCATGGATAGCTTGGAAGCTCGTTTCGGCCTGGGTATACGATTCAAGCGCCAGATGACAAAGTCCTGAATAAAACTGGATCTCTATATCATCTTTATTGGATTCCTGTTCCAGGTAGGCGTTGAATATCTCTAAAGCTATTGAGTAATCGCCCTGGTTGAAGGCTTGTTGAGCTTCACTTAGCTCAGCTCCTTCAGTGGCGCCTTGTTCGGTAAAGGCGGCCATGGGGAATTGACCATATTGATCATACAGCGATCCCTGCCACGGTTGGAAAACAAGCAAAACTAAAATGGCAGCAGCGGCTCCCGCTGCGATCCACCAATATCTTCGCGTCAATGAGAGGGCTTTGACTGGCTTTTTTTCTTCTTTGAAATAAGGCATGGATACCTCGGCCAGCGTTTCTTTCAAGGCTATTTCTTCGCCTTCGTGTTGGAAGTGGTCGGTCAAACTTTCTTTCGCCTGCCTGAACAGTTGAACCTCCGAGGCTAAATCTGGATCGGTTTTCAGCTTTTCCTCAAACGCAGCCAATTCCTGTGCGCTCAGTTCGCCATTGACATATTTTTCTATTATTTCATATCTATCTTCCATCTGCTGATTCTTTTTTTACGCTAAAAAAGCTT
>JAUIKE010000380.1 GCA_030430845.1 Bacteroidia bacterium
ACAAAGAGGAGAGTTCGAAACGACTAACAATTTCCTGGCCAGAGTGACCGAAGAAAAACGTCAGCAAAAAGCGAAAGAATACGAACAAATCATTCTGCGACAATTAAAAAACGAATTACGCCAGAGCATTTATGGCGAAGAATTCAAATTAGGCCAATACGATCCCGATAACCAATCTTATCTGCTGACCTACCAGGACAACGAATTTATTATTCCGGTTCCGGTAGGAGAAGCTCCGACCTTCAAAGGCGTTTTTGAAAGCGCTGTTTTTGGAAATATAGACTTTATCCTGAATGGGGAATACCTGCGCCTCAGTCATTTCGAGATCCAGCATCCCAGCCTTTCAAAGACCTATGTTTGGGACTATACCACAGACTATCCATACGAGCCCACCGAGATCATTTATAACTTCGGCGGCTTGCCGGGACTTGCCGATAACAATAACAATCCTAATCGAGGACCAGCTTCCAGGGTACGGGTCGATTCAGAAATTCCTGAAACTTCCCGTCAGAAGCCCAATACCTTTGCTCTGATCATTGGCAACGAAGATTACCGAAGCTTCCAGCCGGGGCTGGATTTTGAGGCTAATGTGCAATTTGCCGCCAATGACGCCAGGATATTTAGAGAATACTGTATCAAAACACTGGGCATCCCTGCCAGAAATATTACCCTTCTTACCGATGCTACCCTTGCACAGATGACAACCGCCATCGACCGCCTGGCCAAATTGGCTGAAGTGGGGAATGGTCAAGCGGAACTTATTTTTTACTATGCCGGGCATGGATTTCCGGACCAGGAAACCAAAGAGGCTTACCTGATGCCGGTAGATGTTAGTGGAACCAATGTTAAGATAGCCGTAAAACTCAAGGACTTATATGCCAAACTAGCCCAGCATCCCTCTGAAAAGATCACGGTATTTCTGGATGCCTGTTTTAGCGGAGCGGGTAGGGGCGCCGGCCTGCTCGCCTCCAGAGGGGTACGTATCCGTCCGAAGAACGATCTGGTTAAGGGAAATATGGTGGTGTTTACCTCCAGCTCCGGAGAAGAAAGCTCCGGGCCGTATTACGATAAGCGCCACGGATTATTTACCTACTTTTTATTAGAAAAACTGAATACCTCACAAGGCAACTTAAGCTATGGGGAATTAGCGGATTATTTGTCCGGTACGCTTCCCAGAGAATCCATCCTGATCAATAATCAGCGGCAGAATCCGAGTATCATCTTTGGTAATGTCGTTAAGGAAGAATGGAAGCAGTGGAGGTTTTAGGAAGGTCGAGGGTCGAAGGTTGAAGGTCGGTCCGCTTTCGCCATGGCTTCAGCGGACGGGGAAGGTCGAATGTAAACACCTCTTTAATCTGACAAATATCATTGTAAGCCTCCCATCAAGGTAGTATTTTAAACTATGCACAGGCTGTTTTTTCCAAAACAGCGATTTTTTTTTCCGAATAACTTTCCTCCCAAAAGTGTACCGCACACTTTCACTTTAAAAACTATCCTCTCTCATTAGAAATGATTAAACCATCCAAAATCGTTGCTATGAGAACGAGACTGTTTATCCGGGGATTCTTAGGTTTATTAATATTTGGATTGATCCTACAGGCTTGTAGCTTCTTAGGTTATAGGTTAGGTCAGGACATAGATGGCAATAAACCCCTGAAAGAAGTGGTGGTCCCGATTGGAAAAATCAAGGCCATCCAAGATGGGGAGAGCATTGAGTTGGTTTTTAATAGTGGAGAAACCATCAGAGGGACGTATTCCGGCATTAGAATTAACAGAAACGACCAGGTCGAGGAGCTCGGTCTAAAAAAATACGGAGCTCGGTATATTGACTGGTACGACCTGGAGGATATTAATCATGCGATCCAATGGAAGGAGGACCATACTGCCACCGTTATGCTTACCATATTGGGCGGTATTGTAGATGCCGGAATCATTATTGCGGCTATTACAACAGCGACCTTTTTTGATGCAGTGATTGTTGTGTCAAATCAAACGACCTCCTGCCCCTATGTTTACAGTTTTAATGGTACTGAATATGTCTTGGATGCGGAACCCCTAGGCGGCGCCATCTGGCAAGGCTGCGAACGCATGGACTGGGAAGTGCTCCGGCACATTGCCGAAAAAAATGATGCCTACCTGATTAAGATCAACAACGAACTGGAAGAGATCCAATATTTGAATGAGGTCAAACTGGAAGTGGTGGATCATCCGCAGGGTACAGCGGTCATACCTGATTTTTACGGAGACTTCCATCTCATCAAAGATGCCCAATCCCCGCTGAAGGCATACGGCTTGGATGGGGCAAATCTGCTATCACTGCTAGAGAAAAAGGACGACTACTCCTGGATCGCCAACCCTCTCAACAAAAACTGCCTGACACCGGAAGAACGTGTCAGTATTTTCCTGGAATATGAAAAACCGGCTGATGCCTCCCAGGTAAAACTCCATTTCAATGTACAAAACAGCCTGTGGGCCTCCAACTTCATTAAGGAGTTCCTGAAACTCTACGGCGAAGAACTAGACGGTTTTTACACTGGCCTGAACGCCTCCACCGAACAAAGCGATGCCCTAATCCAATTGATGATCCGTGAAGGCATGCTGGATGTAAAAGTCTGGGATGGTCAGCAGTGGCTGGACGGAGGCTTCATCTGGGGTGTCGGGCCTTTGATGTCTAAGGACAAAGTGCTGGCTTTGGATCTCAGTAGAATAAAGACCGAGAATCTGAAGATCAAGCTGGAAGCACCTCCCGGCTTCTGGGCAGTGAATTCTGTTTTAGCCGATTACAGCACAATAGCTGATTTTTCCCGCCAGGAAATAACTGCAGCCAATGCAATCAATGAGCTGGGAGAAGACATTTCCGGCTTACTCCAACATTCAGATGAAGAGTATTACGTCATGCCTGACACAACTTGCTCGGCTGAATTAAGCTTCCTTGTCCCACCAAAGCGTGAAACTTATGAACGAACAGTGATCCTGAAAGCCCAAGGCTATTACCAGATCAAGATGGAAGAAGAGGGGCCTGCGGATCCAATCACTATCCAACGGGTTCAGATGGAGCCGGGTTATCTGGCGCAGTATGCGAATGAGTTGTTTGAAAGGTATGCTCAGGAGGCCTTTAGGCAATAGGACAACATGTTCATTGAGATTAGCAAGGACGCAAATGGCTGATTGAACTACCAGATTGTCTTATGAACAAAGAGTCCCGGAGGGACGATATATCGGTAAGGGGTTGTGTAAAAAGTCCTTCGGCCTTTTTCCCCAACCAATAATATTCTTTTAGGAGGTCGTTTGAATAAAAAAACGAAGTTTTTTTATTCAAACGAC
>JAUIKE010000179.1 GCA_030430845.1 Bacteroidia bacterium
TTGAGTTAACGAATTTTTGTCTTCCCCGAATTTAGCCTTTTTCGGCTGTTTTCGGGGAATTTTTACCCAAAAATTAAAGGCCAACTACCTCGTAGTCAGCCTCCTTTGTCTTTTCAGGGACGCCCTATTTCATGAAAACACCTTTTCCAAATGCCTTTCCTCCGGCACCCTTCCTTTCGTCATCCAGCTTATGATAAAAAAGGAGATCATAGAGATAATAAAGGAGGGAATGACCTCATGAATATCACTCATTCCCGCTACATTAAACCGGATGGCGAACCGCCAGGTCACACAACTCAAAATTCCGATGATCATCGAAACGAAGGCGGCCATATCCGTGCCCCATTTCAAATACAAACCACCGAATATCGCAGGGAAAAAGCTGGCCGCAAAAACGGCACCGGCAAAGGCCGTTAGTTCTACAATGCCTGCGGGGGGATAAAGCGTAAAGACATATACCAAAATACAGTACCCTAGCATAGCCCACTTTGTTCTTGGAATAACCTTGGGTTCTGGCATGGTTTTGAGCGTATCCCAAATATCTCTTACGAAGGCGGTACCGACGATGAGGGTCACAGAAGCCAGTGAGGACATGCCGGCGGCAAACAAGCCGGCTACCACAATGCCGCTGATCAGTTGATTGTCAAATTTAGCGAGCATGAAGCCGACCACCTCATCGGTATGGTTGATCAAATAGGCAGCTTCTTCTTCTGTGGCCATTCCATGCACCAACGCCCCCAGGCCCATCACACAAACAAGGGAGATGCCCAGGAAAAAAGGTGTCCAGGTCATGGCAAATTTCATACCCTTTGCATTGTTGATGGAATAGAAACGGATCAGGCAGCGAGGCTCCGAAATTTGCTTCATACCAACTGCAAGCCCAATTCCTATTATGTAAAAAAACGAGACCAGGTGGCCAAAACTGACCAGGCCGTCACCCATCGGCTGCCCTGCTTTGGTGACATGATTAGTCTGGCTGATGGCCGTCATCAAATTATCTACCCCACCGACAAAAATAAAAGGAAGCATGACCATAATGATCGCCACAGCAAACATCATGATCCCCTGAATCGCATCCGTCCAAAGAACACTGTACATCCCTCCCCAAATGGTATAGGCACAGGTGATGAAAATAATGAGAAAAGCGCCCCATTCATAAGGGACGTCCATGACCGTTTCGAGCAGGTGGGCACAACCTTTGGCAATGCCCGTCATATACCAGATGGTGGCAAAAAGAATCACAAAGGCTGACAGGACCCGAATAGACTTGGAAAGATCACTCTGATATCGGAAATGGAAGTAGTCCGGAATGGTTAGAGAGCCTAATTTCTGTGTTTGATTACGCATCCTGGGGCCGAGTACCAGCCAGGAGATGACACTGAAAATGGCCCAGAAAAGCCCGACCCAGGCCCAGGATAAACCCGCTTCAAAAGCCTTGCCCGCCTGGCCTATGTAGGTGTTCGTACTGGCGAAGGTAGAAAAAAAGGCCAGAGAAACAACCCAGCCCGGTATTTGTCTTTTTGCGACATAATAATCGCCGATGCCCTGGCTTGCCCGTTTTTTAAAATACCATCCGATGTATAAACAAACGAGCGTGTAAAATACTGTGAGAGCTAGTACCAGGCCGTTTTCTTGTAGATAAGTTGACATAGCGTGCTAATTTTGAATGAACATGGGCCGAGGCCCATGTTCATTCAATTTCATTCTTCTTCGGTAATATTAATATCCATTCTTGAAACGATAATCGCATTGAAGACTACCAATAATATAATAGCCCAATACGGGAAATAAGTCCAGAAATCCATAATGTTTGTTGGTTACGGGGATAAAATATTAAAACAGTATAAAATATTAATTACCGATGCTGGGTAAAATATCATACGGTTTTTATATGAATTTAGGAAAAATATTTCTGTAGGTCAAATTAGGGAAACAGTAAAAATAAATAAACCTCCCTCGCCGAGCGAGGGAGGTTTATTTATTTTTACTGTTCAATCTAGAAAAATGCTTTCAGAGCATTCTTGGTAACCTTCCCAATGGTGTTTCTTGGAAGGTCTTCCTGGAAAATATATCGACGAGGAACTTTATAGGCTGGAAGTTTCGTTCTCAGCCACTGGTCCACTTTTTTGACGTCAGGCTTTTGATCGGGGCAGACGAGGCTTGCGGCAACAACTTCTCCCCATTCTTCGTCCGGTAAGCCGACGACCCCACAATCTTTAATGGCAGGATGAGAACGAAGGACTTCTTCGATTTCCAGAGCTGAAATTTTATAACCACCTGACTTGATGATGTCTACAGAATTCCTTCCGAGTATTCGATAGGAATCATTGTTAAGGATTGCCATGTCTCCAGTCCGGAACCAGCCATCGATAAATGATTTGGAGGTTGCTTCCGGTTTTTGCCAATATTCCAGAAAAACATTGGGGCCTTTTATCTGTATTTCGCCTTCTTCTCCTTCACCGGCCACTTGTCCATTTTCCTGTACCAAACGAAGTTCGACTCCTGGCAGCGGCAGTCCTACATGGCCTGGCCGGCGCTCTCTGCGATAAGGATTGCTGAGAGCCATACCGATCTCGGTCATGCCATATCGTTCCAGTAAAGTGTGTCCACTGATCCTTTTCCAATCTTCCAGTACGGAAACGGGTAGGGCGGCCGATCCGGATACCATGAGCCGGAAGGAAGCGAGTCGGTCCGATAGATTTTTTTGTTCGGCAGCACCCATGTTTTTCCAATAATTAATCAACTTATAATAAATGGTAGGAACGGCCATGAAAAGGTTGATCTCTCCCCGGGAGAATGCTTTGAAAACCGCCTGCGGACTGAATTTAGGTAAAAACTCCACGCAGGCACCAGACCAAAGTGCACAGGAAATAACGTTGATGATGCCGTGCACATGGTGTAAAGGGAGTACGTTTAAAATGTGATCTTCGGCCTGCCATTCCCAGGCGTTTACTAAAGTCTGAATTTGAGATTCTATGTTACGATGGGTAGTCACCACCCCTTTGGGAAGGCTGGTGGTGCCGCTGGTATACAGGATCATCGCCCTTCTGTCAAGAGGAAATTCGGGAAGAGTGGCGCCTGGAGGAAAGTCCAGTCTATCCATTGATAGTAAGCTGATCCCTAGCTCTTTGGCCAGAGGTATTAGCATCTCTTCAAATTCGGGATGGACGATGAGGGATTTGGCAGCTGTATCTTCCAGCACGTACTGAAGAGATGGCAACGGATGATCCACACAAAGCGGCACCGCAATGCCGCCGGCCTGCCAAACGCCCCACTGTACGCTGACATAATCAAAGCCGGGATGCAAAAGAAAGGCAATTCGTTCTTCTCTGAGGTCATCTTTACCATGCAGCAACAGGGAGGCGACGGCCCTGCTTTTTTTTAACAAATCCTGGTAGGTGAAAGCTATTTGTCGGTCTTTGATGGCCACTTTGTCCGGCCAAAGCTGAGCTTTTTGAATCAGTTGAATCATATTTATTCTTCATTCACCTTTAATACCAGTTTTCCTAGTTTTTTTCCACTAAAAAGACGTAAGAAAGTCTCATGGAAGTTCTCAATTCCATCATAGATATCCTCTCTGGATTTGAGTTTGCCTTCGATCATCCAGCCGGCCATTTCCATGGCAGCTTTAGGGAAGTCTTTGGCGAAATCCATAACGAGGAAGCCTTCCATGCGGGCTCTGAATACCAGAAGGGCCATATAATTGCTGGGTCCCTGTATAGGAGTCGTAGCATTGTATTGGGAAACAGCGCCACAAATAGGGATACGGGCGTGCATATTCAGTAGAGAAAGGGCCGTGTTTAAAATTTCACCCCCCACATTATCGAAATAAACATCGATGCCATCCGGGCATTCCCTTTTGATGGCAGCGTGCAGGTTTTCATTCTTGTAGTCGATAGCCCCGTCAAAGCCCAGTTCATCAACAATGTATTTGCATTTTTCCGGCCCGCCGGCAATGCCTACGGCTCTGCATCCCTTTATCTTGGCTATTTGCCCAACTACGCTGCCGACTGCTCCGGCTGCCCCGGATACCAATACGGTTTCCCCTTCTTTAGGCTGGCCGATATTCAGCAGCCCAAAATAGGCGGTCATGCCCGGCATACCCAGCGCGCTGAGATAGGTGGGCAGTTTCATCATGTCGGGATTTACCGGGAACCAGCCTTTGCCATCCGTTACTGCATACTGCTGTACGCCGCCCCATCCCATCAGATGCATGCCTTCCTCAAATTCCGGATGCTTGGATGCAATGACCTTGCCCACAGCCCCGGCCCGCATCACATCGCCGATCTGAACCGGAGGGATGTAGGATTTTCGATCGCTGATCCAACCACGCATGGCAGGATCAAGAGAAACATAGAGCTGTTTGACCAGCACCTGTCCGTCTTCGATTTTAGGAATAGAGACTTCATTAAGCTTCCAGGTGTCCTTCTCCGGAAGCCCTACCGGTCTTTTGGCTAGGATAATTTGCTTGTTCATATAATGGAATTGATTGAGGGCCCTTGTATTCTGAAGTGCCCAAATCTCAGTTGTTTTTATGCATTTTCTCCTCTTCCGAAATCATCTTCGAGGCGAACGATGTCATCTTCATCCGACGGATTTTCAGGATCGGTATGTAGCCAGATCTCGGCTACCAGGCCAAAAGTGTCCAGGCCAACCAACCGGTGACGAACGCCTTTGTCCAGAATGACAGTCTGCCCTTTCTGTAGCTTTTCCACCGGGCCTTGTTCATCCGTAGGGCTTTGTACGATGCCAACTTCACCTCCAACTACCCTCCACACTTCTGAGCGACGATGATGGTATTGCCAGGATAGTCTCTTGTCGGGGGCCACGATGAGGATCTTGGGACTCATTCGGCGGCCCGTGATGAGGTCCTTGATATCAATATTTGGAAAATAAGTAGAAATGAAATGTGGTGCATTTTCTTCCTTGAGAACAAAAAAGCCGCCCCAGGGCCGCCCGAAATCTTTGCGATCTACTTCAAAGCCTTGCTCGTCCAGCAGTTTTCCGATCTTTTTGAAAATGGCTGCCTTATCCTGCTCTTGAATTTTGATAGTGCCCTTCATGCTTATTATGTTTTCTTTTTTGAATAGGAAGGATCTAATTTCTAAATAATTACGAACTAATCCAATAATAAAAGCTGCTAAAAGAATATTATTGCCTGAGACTGTCTCAAAAGACCTACGGCCTTCTTCGCCAACAAATAATATTTTACAGGGCGTCTTTTTAAAGAAAAAAACAAAGTTTTTTTCTTTAAAAAGACGCCCTGTAAGAACTTCCTTGGGCGTCGAATAACGACGAAGAAGTTAGGAGACAGCTCTAATACTGTATTTATTTGCCCGGTAATACGAAATCGACCATGGCATCCGCTTCCTGCATATGTATGGGATGGTCTTTGCCTTCCATTGTAATCATCTCTGCATTACCATTTAAATGCTTAAGCAGGAAAGGAGAGTTTTCATAAGGGACTAGCGTATCTGCATCACCATGAATGAGCACTATAGGCACTTTGATATTGTCGTAGATAGGCATGATTTCCCTGAGTTCATCAGGGTGAGTGAGTTTCTCAACATTGGCCACCCAAATAAATCGCGGCAATAAGTAAGCAAAGATTTTATAATCAATGAAATAGGAAATGCCGAAAGTGATTTCATTATCGGGATCATACTGGCCGGACACGCCGTAGATCCTGGATATTTTTTCAGGTAGCATGGCTCCCATAATGACAGCAATCGGTCCTCCGTAACTGTGCCCCATGACAACTGCTTCCTGAGTTTCCGGTTCTAAAACTTCTAAAATGCGTTCCGCTTGCTTTTCTATTGACGGGACGGCTCCTCTGGGCTTCGTCCCACCATAGCCCGGACGCTCAGGGATCAACAGACGGTAATGCTTGTATATTTCCTTGTTTTTGGCAACCCCTAACCAATCAAAAATTCCACCAGGTGCCCCATGAATGAGTAATAGCGGAGGCTTACTCGTATCGCCGATCTCGAAGTATCGAACTCCGGAGGCCGTATACTTTAATTCTTTGTTGGGGTGTGGGACTTTTTTATACAACCACATCGCTCCTTTTTCAGTGGCAATATATCGATCAAAACCTTCAATGAAAGCCATGAGCAGAATAAAAAGAGTGACTCCGATTATGGTAGTCCACCGAAGTATTTTCAGGGTGACTTTTAGGGCTTTTTTCATAATTTAGTGTGAGGTGATTAATGGTATAGAAAAATAACAGATAACCTATCTAATACGTTTAGTATCGTGGAACATAATTGATTATAACACGGTATTATTAGATTGCCATATGACAGCAGTTGAACTATTTATTCTCGAAAAGGAGGGGGAGCAACAAAAAATTTTGGATAGGCTGCATAATCTTTTGAGCTCTTTCCCGGAAATCACCAGTAAGATCCGGTATAAGATCCCTTTTTACTATCACAAAAGCTGGATTTGTTACCTTAATCCCACCAAAGATGGCGGCATAGAGCTCGCTTTTACCAGGGGTAATGAACTGAGTAATGAGCAGGGCCTTTTGGATTCAAAAGGCCGGAAGCAGGTCTATGGCATAAGCTTTCATTCCTCCAGGGAGATCGATGAAGATTTGGTGGCAGAAGTATTTCAGGAGGCGTTGATACTGGATGAAGAAATTCCTTATGCTTCCAAAAGAAAAAAGTAGATACAGGCCTTTTATTGAAGTAAAACGCCGACCCCTACCCCGATAAAGGTTCCGATTAAATACCCCAGTATACTGATCAAAATGGCCGGTGTTACGGCTTTACGCATTTTGAAGGTAATGGCCATAGGCGCCGTCACAGAAGGTCCTGCGGCATTGGCACAGCAGGCGATCATGATTTCTTTCAAGCTGAACTTGAGCCACTTGCCCACCAGCATGCTGACAGCCAATTGGACCGTCAAAATGATGCTTGCCATCAACAGAATGCCTGGGATGGATGTAAATAGCAATCGTAAGTCGCAGGAAGCTCCAATCACGGCTAAGAACAAGTACAACAGGAACATACCGAGGTCAAAAGCAATAACATCGTATTGCTGGAGCCATTTTGGGAAAATATTGGCTACAATCACAATTAATGCGGTGATCACCAGCATATCCAGATTGATGTCGGTTTGGATCAGTTCCATGAGCCAGCCGGATAAGGCTGTACCCGACCAGCAAATTAAACCGCTGATCAACAAACAAACCGTAATGGCTTCGAGTAGGCCACCGGGTATCTTGGGTAATTCTTCTTTGGAAGGATCTATTTCGTCCTCTTCCTCCGGCTCTAACTCGGGATAATATTTTTTCAAAAAACCAAAGAAGGGGATATAGAATAGCAGCATGATGTACAGATAGGTGTACACATTATCAACAGCAATGACCGAAGGAAATAAACTACTTCGTAAGAAATCAAAGGTGGCTGCTACGGCCATGAAATTGACGCTACCTCCGATATAAGTACCGATGAATACACTCACTACCTTATAAGTCTCCGGCCCCAGGTCAATAATAAAGAAGGCGAGTATGGCGCCTGCCACTACTCCGGCTGCACTGATCAGATAGATGATTAGCAAACGGCCGGATTCCCGGATGATCTTTCTGAGGTCCAGTCGGAATAGCAGCAGTGGTATGGAAAAAGGAATGAAGTAAGTGAAAACGAAGTCGTAGGTAGGCACTTCAATACTGCTGTCCGATGCATTGGGAATCAGGCCGATGCTGGTGAGTACCGCCGCAAAGATGATGGTCATCAGAGCGCCGGAAACCTTTTTGAACCAGCCTTTCCGCTCGCCATACATGCCGAAGAGTGCACAAATCAATATAATAGCCCAAAGGCCGAAGGAGTTATCAGGACTTATCATGATAGTGAGGATTCAATGTTATTAAAAGGCAATTGACTGCCGGCCGGCCGGCAGTCAATTGCCTTTATTTTTTTTAAATGTAAGAAAATATTTGTGAAGTGATCGACCGGAACCGCTCACTTCAGGAATTGACTACTTCGTGGCGTTAATTTCTCACTTGACTTCTTTCGATGAGACATTGTGCCGCTTCCTCCCCCATATTTGTAGTGTCATCAGCGATAAAGGATGACAAAACTTCAAAAAACCAAAACCACTTAATTTTTTACCCAAGAAATCAATACTATCATGAAAAATTCAATCATCATTTTCGCGTCTTTACTAATTTTTGCTTTTACAAGCCATCAAGAACTCAATGCCCAGACTATGACAGAAGGCACCGCCGTCGTGACGGCCGGCGTCGGATTGGGAGCCTGGACAACCGCCTACACCTCTTCCGAAACCCCTTTGATCGTACTCGGATACGAAAGAGGCATAAAAGACAACTTCGGCGCAGGGAACTTGTCTGTCGGAGGAAACATCGCTTACAAATCAGGAAACTATTCCTTCTGGGATGCCAGATGGGGATACACTTATCTGGCGGTAGTAGGAAGAGCCAGCTGGCATCCTCATTTTCTGGAATCAGATACCTGGGATGTATACGGAGGTATTTCTCTAGGATATTACTCGGTCAGCACCAGTTCTAATATGGCAGACCTGGACGGGGATCTTTCAGTCAGCGGTGTAGAATTTGCCACGCATGTCGGCGCCAGGTATAATTTTTCCGAACACTGGGGGGCATATGCTGAAGTTGGCTTTGGATTAGGCGTAATTACTGTCGGTGCGGCCTATAAGTTTTAATTTAACCGAACAAATATTTTTAAACAGAACCATTATTTTGTCTGGGAATCTTTTTAGGAAAAAAGTGAAGTTGTTTTCCTAAAAGGATTCCTATAAGATTATGTCATCCGACTTCCAGTGCTGAAGGAGCACTGGAAGATTTGGTAGTTTTAGACAAAAAATTAGGTAAACTTACTTAGGCAAAAATACACCTAAATTAATACCCGAAGCACATGGTTATTTTAAACTATCTTTTTCCAAGAACATACTTATTATTAATTTAAGCTTGCGTGTGGAAGAAAGAAGAATGGTAGATATTTATATAGGCTCATCAGAACGATAGAAATTAGCCGACATGAAAGCACCTGGTATCAATTATTTAGCTGTAGTCTTTTTAGGAATCCAGTTTTTTGTTTTAGGATTCCCATCCCTCCATGCTCAGGCTACAAAAAGCGATATTCCTATAGACAGGCTGTCAGCGTTTTTGGACAAAGCGCATGATTACTTCAGCAGCAAACCTGATTCTTGTATCTGGTATGCTCAGCAAGTAATCCAAGGGGCAAGAAAACTGGGCGACAAAAACAGTGAAGGCAGAGCCTACATCGAAGTGGGCCTGGCCGAAATGACAAAAGGAAACTGGGTGAACGCCAATGAAGCTTACCGAAATGCATCCGTTATTTTTCTTAAGGAGGGCGATTCGCTCGACTTGGCCGATGCCTGGGGGAACCTGGGCTATTCCTTCATCGCCGTCAAGCGATATGATGATGCGCTCGAATATTTTCTCAAAGCCCTTGAAATACGTCAGGCTTACCCAAACCGACAACTGGCACTGGCCGCTTCAGAAGGAGCCATTGGCTATGTGTACCAAAATATAGGAGAATATGATAAAGCAATTGAAAAGCACCTGAAGGCTTTGGAGTTAAGATTAAATCACCCTGCCAGACCAAGTAACGGCATCGGATACGTCCACAAAAATCTTGGGATCAATTATGCCGCGCAAGGAAAATTCGAACAGGCAGAATCAGAATTCCTGGTTGCGCTGGATACTTTTATCAGTACTAACAACCTGCAATTCCAGGAGGAGATCCATCGATACCTGGGGGGATTGTATGCAGATAAAGGACAGTTGGACAAAGCTGAGCAATCGTTCTACCAGGCAATGGAAGTAGCTGAGGCATTAAAGGCTCCGGGAACCAAAGCTCGTAGCTTGGGAGCCCTGGGCAAGGCATACCTGAGTTTTGGAAAAAAAGAGGAAGCCACAGAATATTTACAAGAAGCCGTCCGGCTTGCCGAAAGAAGTGGAGACAATGCCATCCTGTCAGAAACCGGATACCAGCCACTTGCTGAGGCCTTTGCTCTTACAGGGCGATATGATTCCGCTTACTTTTATTCACAGAAATTTATCGTTTTAAAGGATACCCTATTCAACGAGCAATCCGAGTACATCCTGGCACAATTAAAAACGGAATACGAAACAGAACAAATTGAACAGGAGTTAATAGATATCAGGGAGCGAGAAGAGCGAAGTGCCCGCGAACGCAACTTCTTATTAGCTGGACTGGGCATCTTCCTTGTCTTGATCTTATACTCCTTTTGGGGAAATCGCCAGCGAAAAAAAGCCTTCTCCGCCTTGTTGGAGGAGAAAAATAAAACAGTGTCGCTGCTTCAGGAAAAAGATTTGATCCTGAAAGAACTGCGGGAAGCCCAGTCTCATTTGGTGCAGTCTGAGAAAATGGCTTCCTTGGGGCAATTGACTGCCGGGGTCGCACATGAGATTAATAATCCTATCAATTTTGTAACTGCGAGCGTAGAGGCCCTTAAACTTGATTTTCAGGATCTGCAGCCCTTGTTGCACAAAATACTACAGCTTGAACCGGCCAATTCTCAAGAGCTGGTAAAGGAAATCATTGCTATGCGAGATAATTTAGATTCGGAATACCTCGAAAAGGAAATTGCCAGCCTGATTGGGAGCATCGAACGTGGGGCTTCGCGCACTAAAAATATCGTTGCCGGCCTAAAAGTCTTTTCCAGGAATGCCCGCGATCAAATTATTGAGGCAGACCTTCATGAAGGACTCGACGCGACTCTCACCATTCTTGGTAATAAAATGAAAGACCGGATCAAAGTAGTCAAAGATTACGGAGAGATCCCCTTGGTTAACTGTCAGTTCGATAAACTCAATCAGGTGTTTATGAACATTATCAGCAACGCCATCGAATCCATTGAAGAGGAAGGCCAAATATTTATTACTACTAAACAAGAAGCAGACGATGTTGTTATCTCCATAAGAGACGATGGGAAAGGGATGGATGCACCAACCCTGAAAAGAGTTTTTGAGCCTTTTTTCACTACAAAAGAAGTTGGCAAAGGAACCGGGCTAGGCTTGTCCATTTCCTATGGTATTGTCGATCAGCATGGCGGTAAAATATTGGTGGATAGTCAACTGGAAAAAGGAACGACCTTCACTATTATTTTACCCATCCATGTTAATTAATTTTTGTTACATTGTAATAAAGTCAAACAGACGATGACTAAAAAATTTAACATTCTATATGTGGATGATGAGTCAGACAATCTGCTTGCTTTCCGCTCTGTCTTCAGGCGATTTTATAATGTTACAACAGCTGAAGGTGGTGAACAAGCTCTGACTCTGCTAAAAGATCAATCATTTGACCTGATCTTATCTGATCAGCGCATGCCAGAGATGACCGGCGTTGAGCTTTTTGAAGCGATCATGAATGATTTTCCAAATGCGGTTCGCATCATTGTTACCGGCTACAGCGAAATGCAGCCTATCAACAAAGCGATGAAAGAAGGGAAAGTGGCCCAGTGCATTACCAAGCCTTGGAATGTGGATGAGTTGAAAAATATTATTCAAGAAGCCCTAAATAAATAATTCGGTGTGCCGACAGGCACACCGAATTATTTATTTAGGGCTTCTTGCAACCTTTTCCTTCATACTGCTGCATACCCAACTTCAACCCATCCGGCAGCTCCATCTGATGCAACCAGATATCTACATCTTTTGAAACATCATTCCCTCTTACATTCAGACCGAGAATACTGCGCAGGGCATTGGCATCGGAATTAGAAACAGTTACAGAAGCATCGATTTCTTCTCTGCTGATCCTCTGCCGTCCAAAATACAATTGAGCCCAGGATTCGTCCACAGGAAGCTGTATGGTTTTGGCCATGTTTCCGGAACTGTGAGGGTCCAGGAATTCAGCATAGTCCTCAACGTCCGCTAGTTTAAAATCAGAACGGAATTCCCGGTAGTCGAACAATGTGTGACCAAATAGCAGATTGTTGTTCAACTGAAGGCTTTTACACTTTTTGACGTTATTGACACCGCCCATATCTCCAAAACCGAATACATTGTTTTCAGCTACGACCTTGGTATAAGTATCCATCATCAGTGAAGAACCTCCTCTGGTAGCAACCCCATCATAGGTCCAGGAGAATAGTACCGTATTGTTCTGTACTAAAAACTCAGGCATGCCTGGCTCTCCGTGGAAGTTGGTCTGGCAATAAATACCTTCGCCGGTATTGTTTACGATGAGATTGTTTTCGATAATCCCTTTTCCGTCGCGGCCTAGTTGTACTTCGAGAACACCCTGAGAAGAACCGCTGTTGATCAGCACGCAGTTTCTGACTTCTACATTGGTTTGGGCGCCTACCCGTACTTTAATGCCTGGGCGTGCCGGGGTCGGTCCTTCTCCTGCAGAAGGAGAAGCATTTCTCAGCAGCAGTTGTCTTTTGTCGGAAGCGTAACGGTTGCGAGGGCCGTTGTCGATAATAAGCCCGTCCACGACAATGGTTCCTTGCCAGTTGCGGAATTTTTTATCGGTAAAAATAGCGAGGCGTTCGGTGGTTTCGGCCGTGGTATAGTCATTGGTTCCGGTCAGCACGGTTTGGTGTTGTCCCCAGGGGTCACGAGTGCTGAAATCATCACTGTATCCGCCGATTATGGATACGGGCACTTCGATGATGTCGGTTCCCCTGCCCGTTTTGCTGATGTACTCACCGGCAGCGATGTGTACGCGATCGCCGGCTTTGAGAAAACCGCTGATGGCAGCCAGGTCCTTGGCGGGTTGTTCCTTGGAGCCTAAACGGCCCTTCCCGATGTTCTGAGATACGTAATAATCCTTTCCGCTTTCATTTTGAGCACTCAGCTGAGAAACGCTCAGGCCGACGGCTAATGCAAGAATGATACTTGTTTTCATTTCAATATGGTTTTTTGTGGTTTAAAAATGATGCCTCAAAGGTAGACCTGGGTAGGGGAGGAAATTATTTTTTTGCAGTGAAGTGGTAAAAACGGGAAGTCAACTTCCGCATCTTTGCTTGACTCCCTTTTTTTTCCATCTCACTGCATCTCTTTATCCTAAGAAGGGCAGGAAGGATAAATTGTACACATATTTTTTCCTAAAAAACCAAATGATCATGAAAAGCATCTGTTCTTTAGCGCCTGTGTTAGGTGTTCTCTTGCTGGGCGCCATTATAGTATTTACGCTGATAATGAATTTTACCTACCGGATTGAAAACGGCCGGGTTTTTTATCAAAAAGTTAATTCGCTGACTTGGAAAGTTGAAAAAACGGAGATGACGGAGGCCCACGCTCCCAGCTTCAAAAGAATGATGAGTACCTACGCCAAAGATAAGGACCAGGTATACCTGGATGGACGCGTCATACGAGCTTGCGATCCCGCCACTTTTAAAGTGCTGGACTATACCTGGAAGTTCAGCCGGGATGCTCATTATGTATATTACCGGCATACCCGCATCAGCGATGATCCCGAAAATTTTGAGATCCTGGAAAAAGGAGCATCCAGAGATAGTAAGCATCGATATCGATACCACGAGATTGTGGAAACTTTTGAAGATCCCGCCTAAAAATATATAGGGCTGCCTCATAAGTCTTTCAGCCTCCGGACGGTCACCGTCAGGATCGCCAGCAATTATATTTCTTTAAGGGATGTTTTTTAGAGCCCGGATGGGCTCTAAAAAACATCCCTTAAAAAGAATCATTGGGGCTGCTCATAACGACGAAGGAGTTATGAGCAGCCCCTCTCAGTTGTATTTCTGATAAAAGTCAAATATATTTGCTTAGTCAATTATTGTCAAAGCAATTAATTATTTGCCCTATGCCAATTTATCATAAAGTAGGAAAGGTGCCTTCAAAGCGGCACACTGTTTTTAAGAAGCCCAATGGCGGGTATTATTACGAGCAATTATTTGGTACGGAAGGATTTTCGGGTATGGCCTCTTTGCTGTACCATGTTCACCGTCCTACTCAGGTGAAAGCCGTGCTTGGCCAAAAAGATGTCACGCCAAAGCTTGCTGTGGAGAAAAATATTATGGCGCGTAAGTTAAAAAGCTGGAATATTGCGCCAAAAGATGATTTTCTGGAATCCAGAACGCCTTTGTTAGTGAACAATGATTGCCATGTGGGCCTGGCTATGCCTAAAAATTCCCTGACAGCATATTTTTACAAAAATGCGGATGCCGATGAATTGCTTTTTATTCATCGTGGAACCGGTACTCTGCGGACCATGCTGGGGAATATCCCCTTTGAATATGGCGATTATTTGGTGATCCCCCGCGGGATGATCTATCAACTGGATTTTGATACCTCTGATAACTGCATTTTTTACGTCGAATCCTTCAGCCCGATCTATACGCCTAAGCGTTATCGCAACCATTTCGGTCAGATGCAGGAACACGCACCTTTCTGTGAGCGTGACTACAAACTGCCCGGCGAACTGGAAACCCACGACGAAACCGGCGATTTTCATATGAAGATCCGCAAGCAGGGCGTCCTGCATGAATTGGTTTATGCTACACACCCCTTTGATGTTGTAGGATGGGATGGGTATAACTTCCCCTATGGTTTTTCCATTCATAACTTCGAGCCTATTACGGGGCGTGTCCATCAGCCACCACCCGTACACCAAACCTTTGAGACCAGCACATTCGTGGTGTGTTCTTTCTGTCCTCGCTTGTATGACTATCATCCGGAGGCGGTACCGGCTCCTTATAATCACAGTAATATCGATTCGGAGGAGGTAATCTATTATGTAGACGGGGACTTTATGAGCCGTAACGATATTAAGCCAGGCTATATTACGCTGCATCCCGGAGGCATTCCGCACGGTCCGCAACCGGGCGCGATGGAAAGAAGTCTGGGTAAAAAAGAAACGCATGAATTAGCCGTGATGGTGGATACCTTCCGTCCATTGATGCTTACAGAAGAAGCAATGAAAATTGATGATGGAGATTATTACAAGTCATGGCTGGCTCCTGAATTGGCAGGCGCCTAATATTTTTTAAAAAGCAAAAAATTAGAAAATGATTTCAGATATAAAAAAAGAGCAGGCAGCAAAATTATTCGAGGGCGCTCAGGATTTTTTGCCTATTCTAGGTACAGATCATATTGAGTTGTATGTGGGCAACTCGCGTCAGGCTGCTCATTATTACCAAACTGCTTTTGGGTTTCAGCCTTTGGCCTATTCCGGACTGGCTACCGGCCAGAAAGACCGGGAATCCTATGTGCTGGTTCAAGACAAGATACGGCTGGTCCTAAGCTCTCCGCTAAGCCCGGGCACCGACATGGGACGCCACATCGATCAGCATGGCGACGGCGTAAAGGTGGTGGCCATGTGGGTGGAAGATGCCGAGCAAGCTTTTCAGGAAACCATCAAAAGAGGTGCCCAAGCCTATATGCAACCTACCGTAAAGGAGGATGAGCACGGACGGGTGAAGCTGTCGGGTATTCATACTTACGGAGAAACGGTTCACGTTTTTGTAGAAAGAAAAGAATATGAGGGCGTTTTCCTTCCCGGGTATGTATCCTGGAACCCGGAATATCAGCCTTCTGAAATTGGCCTGAAATATGTGGATCACATGGTGGGAAATGTGGAGTTGGGAGAAATGAACACCTGGGTCAACTTCTACAGGGATGTCATGGGCTTTACCCAGATCATTTCTTTTGACGATAAGGACATCTCCACGGAATACACCGCCCTGATGAGTAAAGTGATGAGCAACGGCAACGGCCGCATCAAATTCCCGATCAATGAACCGGCAGATGGCCTGAAAAAATCACAGATCGAGGAATATCTCGATTTTTATCATGGCCCTGGGGTGCAGCACATTGCCGTCACTACGAATAATATTGTGGAAACAGTTACCGAACTTAAAAACCGTGGCGTAGAATTTTTGAGAGTGCCCACAACTTATTATGACACCCTAATCGAACGAGTGGGGGAAATTGATGAAGATATTGACTCCTTAAAAAATCTGGGCATATTAGTCGACCGGGACGATGAAGGTTATTTACTACAGATCTTTACCAAACCCATCGAGCCGCGGCCGACTATGTTTTTTGAGATCATTCAGCGCAAAGGAGCTACGTCCTTCGGCAAAGGCAACTTCAAGGCCCTTTTTGAAGCTATTGAAAGAGAACAAGAATTAAGAGGAACATTATGACGAAAAAACTGACTACCTGGGTGGAGGTTCCACCGCAATCTGATTTTACGATATATAATTTGCCCTATGGTATTTTTACGACAGTTGATCGATCGCCCAGACCGGGTATTGCGATTGGTGATCAAATCCTGGATTTGCGTGAATTGATGCGTACCGGCTTGCTGGACGAACTGGGTATGCCGTTGGGGGTATTCCGCAAAGAACTGCTCAATGATTTTATTGCTTTAGGCAAACCAGTATGGACCCGGTTTAGGAACAGAGTGATCGAACTGCTTTCGGAAGGCAATGAAGAATTGAAGCCTCATGCAGCACAAGTACTGGTGCCTCAGGCAGATGCCGAGATGAAAATGCCGGTCCATATAGGGGATTATACTGATTTTTATTCGAGCAAAGAGCATGCGACGAATGTGGGTAAGATGTTCCGGGATCCTGAGAATGCCCTTTTGCCTAACTGGAAACATTTGCCGGTGGGTTATCATGGGCGTGCTTCTTCTATTGTGGTCTCCGGTACGCCTATTCACCGGCCCAAGGGGCAAACCATACCGGCGGGTACCGACAAACCTGTGTTCGGCCCTTCACGACTATTGGATTTTGAGCTGGAAATGGCTTTTGTGATCGGTAGAGAAACGGCATTGGGAGAAAGCATTCCGGTAGAAAAAGCGGAGGATTATATTTTTGGAATGGTGCTGTTCAACGACTGGTCGGCCCGCGATATCCAGAAGTGGGAATATGTGCCTCTGGGGCCGTTTTTGGGAAAAAGTTTTGCTTCCTCTATTTCACCCTGGATCGTAACGATGGATGCACTGGACCCTTTCCGGATGGAGAATTATCCGCAAGATGAGCCAGTATTATCCTATTTGGAGTCAAAGGAGCCGCATCGTTTTGACCTGAACCTGGAGGTGGCCATTCAGCCGGATGGAGGGGATGAAAATATTGTGACGCGTACGAACTTCAAGTACATGTACTGGAACATTTGCCAGCAGTTGGCTCATCATACTGTCAATGGCTGTAATGTGAGAATAGGGGATATGTGTGCCAGCGGGACCATCAGCGGCCCGACGCCCGACAGTTATGGCTCGATGCTGGAGCTCAGCTGGCGCGGCCAGAACCCGATTAGTTTGTCGGACGGCAGCGAGCGCAAGTTTATTCAGGATAAGGACACGGTGGTTATGCGTGGATTTGGGAAAAAAGGCGATATCCGCGTTGGGTTTGGGGAGGTAAGGACGAAAGTATTGCCTTCAAATTGAAAAGAAAAGTTGCCGTCACTCGCGGCAACTTTTTATATTGAAGTCAGATTTCGAAACTTTAAAATCACCGACGATGAAATGGACTTCAATTTTTGCCTTCCTTTGCATAAGTATATTATTTTATTCCTGCCAGCCGGCTGTACAGGAAGATCATTCTACTACTGAAGAGACAACAGTTGAAGAAACAACGATGGCTTTTGATTCTGTATTGGCGCAGCAGCTTGGGGCGGATGATTACGGTATGAAAACCTATGTATTTGCTTTTCTGAAAACGGGGCCTAATCGCAGTCAGGATTCCACAACAGCCGTAGAATTGCAAAAGGCTCATATGGCTAACATCCGCCGCCTGGCGGAAGAGGGGAACCTGGTACTGGCCGGGCCGTTTATAGATGGTAATGAAACCTTCCGGGGCATTTATATTTTTAACACCAGTTCTGTAGAGGAGGCCCGCTCCTGGACCGAATCGGACCCGGCCATCCAGGCAGGCAGTTTGGTAATGGAGTTACATCCCTGGTATGGCTCTGCAGCCTTGCAACAGATGAATGAGTTGAGCCAGCGGATCGCGAAGACTTCTTTTTGATGGGTAGTAAGTTGTACCTTGGCAGGCTATCAAAACCCCATACGGGCAACCTTCCAAAACCTTCCAAAATCGGACAATTTCGGACAAAAGCGGACAGGGGGGTTGCGTCCAAATAAAATTTTGTGAATCTTGTGTTAGGGCGTCCCTGAAAAGACAAAGGAGGCTGACTACGAGGTAGTTGGCCTTTAATTTTTGGGTAAAAATTCCCCGAAAACAGCCGAAAAAGGCTAAATTCGGGGAAGACAAAAATTCGTTAACTC
>JAUIKE010000002.1 GCA_030430845.1 Bacteroidia bacterium
ACAGCGCCCGGATAGCATGTGCCTCTCCTACTCTGTGATCTGCCTCAGCCTGCTCAGAGCTCAGAATGTCCGCCTCCGATACCCGATTGATGATATTACTCGCATTGACTATGGTTTGATAACCTTCAATCCACTGGCCATTGGCACGACCAGACTGAACTGTGTTATTGTACTGATCAAAACCTAAAAAACGGCCGGCATTTTTACTACTCACATAAACATTGTCAGAACGCAGATCAGGAATCAAACTCAGATCCCATCGATAGGTATTCTCATCTGCATTTAACAGGTTATAGATCCCTACCGTGGCTGCATTTAGTGAATTCAAATCAGTAATAGCACTACTGATCGACAGGGCTTGTTGAGGCTCCAGCTCCAGAAAATCTTCTGAGCAGGAAGCCAGGCCCAAAACGGCTATTAATAAAAAGCTTTTAATATATAATTTCATCTTTTTTCTTTTTTAAATATGACAATATGGATTCACTCTAGAGTTAAGATACCTTAGAAGGATATATCCAAACCAAAGGTGAAGGTCTTAGGAATTGGAATTTCCTGATCGATCGCCCCTCCTGCATCCGTTCTTGGGTCGCGCTCCAGGCGATCATCTTTCACATAAATCCATAAGTTACTTCCAGACACAAACAGGCGCAGATTTTGCAAACGCATTCTCTGAGTCAAACTGCTTGGAAGATTGTAGGACAAAGTCAGGTCTCTTAAGCTGATGTAGCTACCGTCATACAAAAAGCGCGTAGAAGTGGAACCTGAATTGGTATTGTTTCCAAATACAAACTGTGGTGTATCTGTGATATCACCTGGCTGTTGCCAGCGTCTTTCGTAAATAGATCTGGCCAGGTTACCGGTAGTAGAGAAGCCACGAGCACCATCTGTATGAGTAAAGCTAGACCAGTTGTGACGAATCTTGCGACCCCAGTCGAAGTTCAACTGTGCAGACAATGAGAATCCTTTATAAGAAATCACATTTGTAAACCCACCAAAGAAGTCCGGCTCAGAAGTACCCTGCTGGTACAATCCTGCCTGTGCATAGCTGGTAGTGGTTTCTGTTTCCGTTTCATCCGTGTACCACAGTGGCGCTCCGGTCTGTGCATCTACTCCAGCGTAACCTCTCATGTACCAGGTACTCCAAGGGTTCCCTACTGCACGGAATCTAACACCGTCGGCGAAATCACCTTCCGGCAAAGAAATCACCTCATTGGTATTGAAGGTAATGTTGAAGTTAGTCTGCCACTGGAATCCGCCGGGCTCTGAGCTGCTCAGGTTGAGCGTATTCAACTGGAACTCAACCCCTCTGTTTTCCAACTCACCGATGTTACTCAGTACAGAAGTCACACCATTGATAGCAGAAACCGGACGATTGAACAACAGATCTGATGTACGACGAGAATAGATGTCGGTGATCAAAACCACCCGGTCATTCCACAATCCTACCTCAATCCCTAGGTTGAAAGGCTTGTTCACCTCCCAGGTTAGGTTGGCATTTTCCAAGTCGCTCAAAACAATACCACCTTCTCCGTTGTAATCCTGGCCGGTATCGTACAAACCGCGGGAGTCAAAGTTTCCAATCTCCTGATTACCGTTCACCCCGTAACTGGCACGTACTCTCAACATGGAGATCAATGCATTACTTTCCATGAACTCAAAGCGGTGTAAGTTCACACCAAGACCTGCCGACCAGAATGTTCCGTAACGTTCGTTAGAACCAAAACGAGAGGAGCCGTCACGACGAACCGTACCATTTACATAAAACAGTCCTTTGTAGTTATAATTAGCATTCAGGAAGTAAGATTCAATGGTATTCTCAGTTTTGAATCCGGAGATGGCCTCCGGGTTAGATCCATTATCCAACGTAGTCAGATTAGGGAAAGCAAAGTTACCTACTAAGGTCTCAACAGAATGCGTTGTAAACTTCTGGGCTTCATGTCCTAGTGTTACATCTACCCCATGTGTATCGTTGATCAGGCTGGTATACTTGATCAGGTTTCGTACGATCCAGTTGTTGCGGATATCAAAATCATTCTCCCCATAGCCATTACGGGAAGCACCCGTACCAAATGCTGGGTTGAAAAAGGTTTCGTCTTCTCCCATTACACGGTTGATACTGAAATAAGGCTCATAAGTTAATCCATCCACAAATGGAAGGTCAATTCTGGCATTCACTGCAGCAAGCAAGTTGGTGATCTCAGAAACATCTGTATTCAGCAAGGCCTCTCCTACCGGGTTAAAACCTGCGTTGATGTTAGTGTTGAAAGAACCGTCCGCGTTATATACCGGCTGGGTCGGTACAAAACGGAAAATCGAACGAACCGGATTGGCAAAAGCACCGGCATCCGCTACCGTGTTTTGAGTAGTATGAGAAAGACTGATACGAGTATCTACCTCTAACCAATCAGTCATCTCAGTGGTCAGGTTCAAACGTCCCGACAAACGCTCAAAATCTGTTCCGATGATGGTTCCCTGGTTTTCCTGGTAACCTCCCGAAACGAAATACCTGGTTTTGTCATTTCCACCAGAGATCGATAAGTTGGCATTTGTGAAATTCCCCTGTCTGGTAATGGCATCAAACCAGTCTGTATCAATACTGCGATCCAGGTTGTCATCAATGATGGCATCTGCCTCAGATACATTTTCTGCGCGTCCGGCATTGATCAAGCCTTCACGCATCAATTCAACATATTCAGCTGTATTTAAGGGACGCAGTTCGTCTGCAAGAGAAACATTGGAAATACCCGTTTGAACATTGGCACTTACACGAGCTGCACCTGATTTCCCTTGCTTAGTCGTAATGATGATCACACCATTCGCTGCACGAGATCCGTAGATTGAAGTAGCAGAAGCATCCTTCAATACCTGAATATCAGCAATATCCTGTGGGTTCAGGCCTGATAATGGCGTACTGGTAGTCGACTCATTACCAATGTTTTCATTAATCACAGGGATCCCGTCAATTACATATAGCGGGTTGGTTCCTGCATTGATAGATCCTAGACCGCGAATGCGGATGTTCTGGAATGCACCTGGCTGACCTGAGCCCTGGTTTACCTGAAGGCCCGCAACGTTCCCTTGCAAACTTTCCGTAAAACTTGCTCGCGGTAGTTGTGCTATCCGCTCTACCGGAGCCGAAACAGCCGCACCGGTATAAGTAGATCGAAGCTGGTTACCATATCCGGTCACCACTACCTCATCGATTAAAACACCTTCTGCCTGCATCACTACATTAATAGTAGTTTGAGCACCGACAGTCATTCTTACATCCTTCATCCCGGTGTAAGAAAAAATTAATACATCGCCCTGGCTGGCCTGAAGGGAAAAGGTCCCATCAATATCAGTAGCCGTTCCGCGGGCTGTGCCTTCGATTAGGATCGTAGCACCAATAAGAGGCTCATTGTCCTCCTGGCTCGTTACGGTACCCGTGATTTCTGTTTGGGCTCCTACGCTAAATGCCGTTAGGGTCATTAGCAGCAGACCGACAAGCGAGATACGTGATAGATACTTCATAAATAACAGTTTTATTAAAGAATAGGTAATAGGGTGTCACCCCTTTAGTTGATTCATTTAGAAAACCAAAGGCAATAAATGGTTAGTAAGCCTTTTGACGTTAAGCCAAAAGCTTTCCGAAGGAATTGAATTGGGCAAAAAATAGCCTGTGCTCTCGCGAGCATACAATTCCATTAACCAAACTTGCATTTAAATTGAACCTGATTTTATTGTAAATAGCTCACTAACAGCTAGATACAAACCAGGTGGCTTGATGATACAGTCAAGTGATTAGTATAGTAGTGATGATAGACGTAAGATATAGACTAGGCAGTATTAATTGCCGGCCCAAATATAAAAATCTAAATCAATTTAAGGACCGACTAGCTGTTTTTTTCGATAAAACCGTATTTTATCGGACAATAAAGGCTTTTTAAAGGGTAAAAGTTAATAAAAACTAAAATTTTATTAACACTCAACAAGTTTTTGTGAATGTAGTCGAAGTTAAAGAAAATTAATTAACTATTCCAAGCACTCAGCCGGAATTTTGGAATATCCCGGACAGTTACTTGAATAAAAATCAAAGCATTATCATTTGCAAGCTACAAATGATAATGCAGATATTGTTTTATAAATTAAGGCTATTCTATAATCTTGGATCCACGGGCTCAGATTCCAAAGCGAGCACTCCAAATACACATTCATGTACCTTGCGCAGCGGCTGACGGTCTACGAATCGATCTAAGGCTTCCAGGCCCAAACTAAACTCCTTTAGTGCCAGGGATCTTTTTTTACCCACTCCACGCTTTTTCAAACGACCCAGATTTTGTTGTTCCAGATAATCCGGCCCGTATATGATGCGTAGGTACTCCGGCCCCCTACACTTAATAGCAGGCTGGATCAAACTTTTCTCTCCTCTCGCGATGAAACTCAGTGGTTTGACGACCATGCCTTCTCCCCCTTCACTCGTCATTTGAGTCCACCAGGCAATTGCTGTAGAAATAGTTTCTTCATCTAATAGGTCCACCAATCTGTAAGGAGTGGCCATCAAAAATTCAGGATCCTGTTTACAGAAAGCTGCAATGGTATCCATATGCCAGGTATGTGGCTTATCGGAATGTACCTTCCCTTCTGTAGCCAAAATATGGAAAGGAGCTAGAACGATGCCCTCCAGACCATCCGTTGCTTTACAATACTCACTATAGGCCTTTGTAAATTGCTGGATCGCCTGTTGCCTGGGCTGAAACCGAGCGAACAGATCCTCAACCGGGAGCTCTCTTTTCGTCGCTTTTGTCAAACTCGACATAATGGCATTCATACTCTGCTGCCCGGATGCCCCTACAGCAGCATACTGACTGCTAATCAAACTTTGTGCTTTCGCTGACCAGGGCATTAATTCGCAATCCAGGCATACCCAATCTGTCTCGTGTTCGGCCCAAAATCCTGCGCCGCAAAGCGCTTTGTGCAATCTTTCCAAAAAAGCAGCCTCTAATTTTTCATCCGTGAAAAATCTCCGTCCTGTACGGGTATAGCAGGTGCCTAAATGAGCAGCAACAAAACCAAACCGCTGCTGAAGAGCTTCGGGCGTTTTTCCAATGATCACGACCGCTCTGGATCCCATATGCTTTTTTTCACAGATCAGTTTTTGTACACCTAGTTGTCGATAATAGTCAAAAGCCTCTGCCGGATGTTCCAATAATCCATCCAAAGCTGCACTGTCTGTTGGAGACATAGTCGGTGGCAAATAGATCAACCATTTGGGGTCCAGGGCAAACCTCGACATGATTTCCAGAGCAGCAGCTGAATTTTGCTCCCAAATGGTGACCGGATGGGCATATTTCGTGTTAAGAATGCGTTTTCCGGATACATCTTCCATATCCAGCAAATCATCATAGGCCTGCTGGGCACTTCGTTGATCTGCATTCTTTTCCAATGGTCGGATAGGTTCAGCGTACACTTTTTCAGTTTTTACCGATACCAATTCTTTCTCCGGGTAGCGCAAGGCCGTTAGTTTGCCGCCAAATACACAGCCGGTGTCTATGTTGATGGTGTTGTTCAACCATTCGGGCTCCGGTATGGGTGTGTGACCATAAACCACCATAGCTTTTCCGTCGTACTCCTGTGCCCAGTTGTACCGGACCGGCAAACCAAACTCATCAATCTCTCCGGAGGTCTCCCCATAAAGGCAAAAAGCTCGGACAGTTCCGGAAGCCCGGCCGATCATATCCTCTCTCAGTCCAGCGTGGGCCACTACTAATTTACCCTGATCTAACACATAGTGACTGATCAAACTGTTCAGAAACGCTTTCAGCTTTTCGATGAATTCAGACGGCTCTTTTTCCAATTGTTCCAAGGTCTCTGCCAGCCCATGCTGAATTTTGACCCTTTTCCCATTTAGTTTTTTCAATAGCTTCATGTCGTGATTGCCCGGTACGCAAAGGGCCGTTCCATTTTCTACCATGCTCATAACAAGCCGCAGCACTTTATCTGAGGCCGGACCTCTGTCTACCAGGTCTCCAACAAACACGGCTTTCCTCCCTTCAGCTGCGACAACCTCATAACCAAAAGTTCCCTCATTTCCAGTATGTCGGATCTGATACCCTAATTTTTCCAATAGCGTTTTCAATTCCTCAAAACAGCCATGTACGTCTCCGATGATATCAAAAGGACCGGTCTCCTCTTGTTTATCATTCCACAATTTAGTCCGGTTTATGCTCAGGTTCTTGAGTTGCTCCGGATCGTCGAGGGTAAAGATGTATCGGAAGCCTTCTTTCTTGAGGCGTTTTAGGCTTCGTTTGAGAGAACGCAGCTGTTTGCGTAAAACGAATGTGCCAAAATCCCGGTCGCTTCGCTGCTCGTGGCGCTCGTAGATGAGCTCTTCCGAGGTTTTCATAACAATCGCAACCGGCAGGCAGTGATATTCCTTGGATATCTGTAGCAACTTTTGGCGGGCGGATTCCTGAAGGTTAGTGGCGTCTATCACGACCAGTTTCTTTCGCTTTAAGCGCTTTCCGACCATGTAATGCAACAAGTCGAAGGCATCCTGAGTGGCTTCCAAATTGTTTTCGTCATCCGATACCAGTCCTCTGCAGAAATCTGAAGAGATTACTTCAGTAGACTTAAAGAATTGCCTGGCAAAGGAGCTCTTTCCCGAACTGCTGACGCCGACCAGGACGACCATGGAGAATTTGGGTATTTGTATGTTTAGATTTTTTTGATTCATGGTTTGTTGTTTAGCCTAGGGTTTGAAACCCTAGGTTATTAAAAATACCACCATTTGACTTGGTCCGCCTTTGTCTTCAAAAGCTTCCCCAATGAGGCTGATTTCGTAATCGTAACGGTAGCTTTGTTTTATTTTCTCTGCCCAGTCTTTAAATTCCTGGCGAGTCCATTCAAATCGGTGGTCATGATGGCGGAGCCGGTCGGGATCTTCATTTTCAAACTTGGCATTGTAATCCTTATTCGGAGTAGTGATTACGACCAGTTTAGGCTGGGCAAATTCAAACAGGGCCCGTTCTAAGGCCTGAAGTCTGTCCGCATCCAGGTGTTCGATGACCTCCACCAGGGCGGCAGCATCGTAGCCTTCCAGGCGTTTGTCCCGATAGGTTAAAGCAGATTGGAACAATTCCAGGCGTTCTCTTTTTCGAGGAGAAAGGGTCTCCCAATGAAGGCGTTTTTTAGCCTTTTGCAGTTCGTAAACCGAAACATCTACTCCGGTAATTTTTTCAAATTGTCCTTCTTTGAGTAATATTTGCATCAGTTTACCTTCTCCACAACCCAGGTCGATTACCGTTCTGGCTCCTTTTTCTTTTAAAGTTTCTGCTACCGTCTCTAATCTTTGACGGTGTAAGGAAATTTGAACTGCTTCTTTTTCCTTGTTTCCTTCATCGTTTTCATCGGTTTCTTCTTCCAGTTCCCCTTCCGACTCAGCTAGTCTTTCTAAAGCCATTCTAGTCAAGCCTCTCGACCGGTTCAGAAAGCGTTTGGTAATCAATTCTTTTTCGGGATGATCTTTGAGCCAATCCTCTCCTTTTGATAATAGCTTTTCTACCTCAGCCTTTGATACATAATAATGTTTGTTGTAATCCAATACGGGAAGCAACACATATAAATGGGTCAGCAGATCTTTTATGGGAAGTTCATGCTTCAAGCTCAGACTGCAGTAATAACTATCTCCCCATTCCGGAAAACTTTCATTAAGTGGAATTCGCTCACATAGGATCTCATATCCCAATGGAGCAAAAAAGCGCTCTGCCAAATCTCCTTTTGCTTTTATGCAAGATATCTGAACTTCTAAAGGCCATTTTTTGTCTACCAAATCCGGTTTTGACTTGCAATTACCGTTCATGGCTGTTGAAAACACCTCTGCAATGGCCGTACTGGTAAAGGAAGAAGCTGTGTAGGGCCGATCATTCACGTAATGGGTCAGCATGAGGGATTGCCCTTTTTTCCTAAGATTCCGCACCATGTTTACCGGATCGATCTCCACCAGCATGGCTACAGTGCAAACTTCTTCATTCGCTTCCGGGTAGAAAATATGTACCTGGCCACTACTTATCGAAAAAGTCTGCACCCTGTCCGGATGCTTATGAAGCAAGTAACCCAGGTCGGTCGCCGGTTGATAGGTGGTTGTGATGCTTAATAACATGTCTATAATTTTTCTTTCGGAACAAAGATGCATTGCAAGTGCGCAAAGTTTTTGCGTACTTTGAAAAAAATGTATTTTTTATGGCTACCAATAAAAATGCACTTATCCGCTACCGTACACTCGATCAATGTCTGCAAAATCGCTTTCGGAAATGGACGCTGGAGGACTTAATGGAAGCCTGCTCAGAGGCGCTGTATGAATACGAAGGCATTGACAAAGGCGTCAGTAAGCGTACCGTACAACTCGATATTCAGATGATGCGTTCCGATAAACTCGGATATAATGCCCCCATCGTAGTAAAAGACAAAAAATTCTATACTTATGAAGATCCCGATTACAGCATTACCAATATTCCCCTGACCGAACAAGACCTCAATCGATTGAATGAAGTGGTTCAGATCCTACAGCAGTTTAAAGGTTTTTCTCATTTTGAAGAGATGAATGAGATGGTCAAAAAGCTGGAGGACAAGGTCTATTCGGCTCGTCACAAGGCCCGGCCGGTGATTGTTTTGGAAAAAAACGAGTCGCTGCGTGGTTTAGAGTTTTTGGATGTGTTGTATCAAAAAATCCAGGAAAAGAAGACGGTAAAGGTTTTATATCAATCCTTCCAGGCAGCAGAAGCCAGTACTATAGATTTCCACCCCTACTGGCTCAAAGAGTTCCGGAATCGCTGGTATTTGGTGGGGAGAAAAAGCAGAAGTTCTCAATTGCAGCACCTTGCTCTAGACCGCATCAAAAACATCGCAGACAGCCGGGAAGCTTTCCTTCCCAACAGTAGCGGAACTCCCGAAGAATATTACCAGGATGTAATTGGGGTTACCGTCCCTAACCGTCGTCCCGCCATTGTAAAACTCCTTTTTAACCCAAAAGATGCCCCTTATGTTATTACCAAACCATTGCACCATACGCAGCGCGTGCACGAGCGAGAGAACGGCATATTGGTGACGATGAAGGTGAAGCTCAATTTTGAGCTGGAAAAGGAGATTTTGGGCTTTGGTGAGCAGGTAGAGGTATTGGCGCCAGAGCGATTGCGTAGGAGGATTGAGGGGAGGCTAAGGCAGGCAAGTGAACAATATGACTCCTAAATTTTGCAGTGGGCCGCTGTTCAATTTTAGAAGAAGTGGCTTTTGTGAGATCATTTTTTTTTGCACGCAGATAACGCAAATTTCGCAGATCTGTTTTCAGCTCGCACAATTGACACAATACTGGCTTTCCGGCATCAGGATCAGGCGCTTGGGAGGAATATCCTTTTTGCAGCGTACACAGATACCAAATTTGGGATCATCGATCTTGGAGAGGGCCAACTGGAGTTTTTTCAGCTTCCTTTTGGCCTGCCGCAGAGCAGCTTCCGCTACACTTTTGTTATTGATAGCATCCATGCGGGAGACCCGTCCGATGGAGTTCTCCGGCGCGATGGGTTGAGACATGTCCTCATACTGAGTGATGGCCTCCTCTGTTTTGGTGATTTGTTCAAGGATGATGGCTTTTATTTCTTCTCTTTGCTCTACCGTCATTTTATAAATTGACTGGTTTAAAAAGTTATCTTCCCTCGGCGGGAAGGGGTGTTAAGTTCTAATTATTAAGAGTCTCGGCAGGTCCTAACATTGAAAATTGAATATGGATAATTACCTTTTACCGTATAGCTAAGAGTCCCGGCCATACGGCTATATGGTAGTTCAACTTGGAACCTCAGTTTTCAATTTTCAATGTTCGGGCCTCCCTGATGCTCTCGACTTTCAGAACTTAAAAGCCCCGCTGGAACTGCTTTCACGTCAACGACTATGCCTTAAGCTCAACGGCCCCTACAGCTACTTTCTACTTTCTACCTAAATGGCCTCGCAATCTGCATTAATTTATTGAAGGCAACGTGGCTTTTAGCTTTTTATACCTTGGTAAAGATCCTAAATTATTTTCGTTAACACTCATTGGGACGATCACAATATAATTATCAGAGTAAAAATTGACATCATTCACTGCAGACGGATCATAAATCGCTGCGGGATCTCCTTCTTTTAGAACCCAGGTGGATGCTTCCCCAATTTTGCCATCACCGGTCTTATTTTCAAGATAAAAAGGAGGGTTGTTAAAACTAACTGCTCTTTCCAAAAATTTTGTCCCCTTTATTTCATCTAAATCTTCCGGGATACTCACTGTCAGATATTCAAAGGCCTTCATTTGCCCGACCAGAGGAGTTTGGGCCATTGCAGCGACCCAATTGCAGATACGTTCCAAGTTTTCACTGGACTCCTTGTCTTCATCTATGCCTGAAATGGCAATAGCCGGAATACCAGCCAGCGCAGCGGTTCGAGCGGCACCAATGGTACCCGAGCCGAACCACTCCACCCCAATATTAGGGCCTCCATTAATACCAGACAAGACCAGATCAATGTTTTTCCCAATTTTTTGAAAAAATCCCAAGCCTGCCCAAATGACACAATCAGCCGGATATCCCTGAACCTCATAAATAAAGATTTGTTTGCTGGAATCTGCAGACAGGCATTTCACATTGATGTAACCTTGTTTAGCCATTATCATGTTGTTGGAAGTACCGCTTCGGTTCTGATTACTGACGGCGACCACCACCACATCTGCAAATTGACTTACTTTTTCGGCCAGGCATTTCAGGCGGTTCAGGTCTTCCACGCCATCATCATTGGTAATCAGGATGTTTTTGGGTACTTTAGTTTTGACGGGCTGCTGGATTTTCCTTATTGTGCTCTGAAGTTTTCCCATTTCAAATACTCCTGAGGTGATCTTCCCGTTCCGATAAAAGATACGCCCCTCTCCATTTTCCAAATTGTTTTTCCACTGCCCTTCATATTTCAACTTGAGGCTTTCGGGAGGATACCAGTAGGTTCCCCACCCCGACTTTAGACCATTTTCATAAAAGCCTTCATAGTGGTCGCCATCGTCATTATAATAATGCCCCAAGCCATGGAGCCGACCATTTTTGAAGGCTCCTTCATAATAATTTCCATCTGATAAAATCAGCCATTTTCCGTTTCCTTCTATCCGGCCGTCCTGCAGCTCACCTTCAAATTGATACAATTGGCGGCGGCCTTCATAAACGATTAAGCGGCCCTGGCCCTGGGCAAATCCGTTTTCGCAAAGGCCATTCCAGTTAAAATGACGGTTTTGAAAATTTGAATGGGTATACACCTTACAATCTTTTTCCACATTAAACATCCAACCTTCCTGATCCGAATAATTTCGAAAACCGAATGCAAAAAAGACAATGATACCGATTGGCAGGAGTTGAAATAATACAATACCGATTACCCAAATACTTTTAAATTCTTTTTTCCTAATCATAAGTTTTGATTTTATGTCTATGATCGGATCAATTTATTAAGGAGCGTCAAAACCTAAAAAATTCAGGTACAGACAGCCTAATTATGTGACGAATGGTGTATCCCGGCCGCTTTCTTTGTCCAGTATCCTTCTTAATGCTTTAATATTCGGCCTGGAAACGGGCAGGTACTCATCTATGTGACGCAGTTGAAGTGATAAGCCTTGAGAGTTTCCCTTACTGGATTCAATATAATTCAGATTAATAATGAGAGAGCGATGACAGCGAAAAAATTCCGGGTAGTTTTCCAATATTTTTTCCATTTCTTTTAATCGGCCTCTGTGTAAAACAGGCCTCTTTGATTCTTTAAAATAAAAGGCCAGGTAATTACCTTCGGAACTAATGTAAATGAGTTGATCTCGTGGAAACAGGACCGTTTTATCTTCAAGTGTCATTTCGATCACTTCTTTTCCTTCGAACTGCCTGTCATGCAATTGACGCTGAAGCTTTTGGTTCAATTCCTGAGATAATTGGAGGTGTTGCCTGGTAATTAGGTTATATCTGATCAGCGCATAAATCCCGGAAGCAAGGAGACCAACAATCAGGGTTCTGACAACGGTGATAAGTATTTCATAGCCTCCTATCAGAAAAAGAGGGTCTCGCCTGATATACAAGGAATTAAAAACGTGATTCCAACATCCAATTAAAATGAAGTTATAAGCCGAAAAAAGGATCAAATGCCTGACCGAGTAATTATTTTCGCTTTGAGTGACTGACAAGAAAAAAGGTAAGCTGAAGTAATTAACACTCAGACAAGCAAGGGTAATCAATAAATATCCTCCCATTAAAAGATATCCTTTGGCTAAAGGGTAAAAACCGAAAGGTTGTAAAAACACAAAAATGAGGCTGAGCAGAAATGAAATGATCAGAATGGTTTTCCATTTTTCATTCGCACTTTGCTCAAAAGGATAGGATTCGTACAGCCAGGTCCATTTTATCATAACTCAATAACTTTCTATGTATCATCAAAGACTACCCCTAATTGCCTTAAAGATGTGATGGCGGCGCTTAATTGCTCATCCTTCACCAAAATATGATCCGTTGAATAGGCAGATAAGGCAAAAATAGCAACCCCTTCATTCGCAAGCACTTTGGCCACCGCCGCCAGAAACCCCGTCAGCTCAAAAGGTAAAACGGCTTCAAAGGTGAGGACTCGCCAGTTTTTTTCCTCCTCCCTTACATTCTCCGGATCGACCTGATGGGATAATTGAACTAGGGTTATTTCCGTACGGTCAACTAAGGTCGCGAAACAATTTGGGGCTAATTTTTTAGCCTTTACGACAGAATACTTTCCAGGCCAAACATACAAGCGGCTTTCTTTCAAATAATCGGAAGCTTTCAATTGAGATATTTAAGGTAAAAAAAGAAATTTAGGTAAAAATGCTGAACATTCAGCAAGATTTAAACTTTAGTATGGACTACCCCACTTCAGGCTGTCCGGTTTCTGGCGTTTAGGCCGAAACCTTGAGAACATCTGACCAGAATATCACATCCATCTAACAAAAATGTGTATCATGCGTGAATTATTCCTCTTCTCTAATCTTCAACCTAAATTTTTCTGCAACATCCTTAAAGCCCGTACTATTAGGATGAATCTCATCAAACCACAATTTTTTATCATGACTCACCATACCTCTTAGATCCAGATAATGAACATGATCGAAATCTTTAGCCACCGCTGCAAGCGTCTCATTAAAATGGTTGATAAGGAAATCAGCTAAACGCTTCAGGTCATCTTTCTTCTCGATTTTTTTCCCGGCATAGCGCCCAAACCAGCCTTCCTCCGGGTCCGGGTCGATGTAGTCATACCCGTGGCATAAAATTTTCAGACCTGGGAAACTCTCTTTTATTTCTTCAAACACCTGTCGGTACAAACCTCCCAGTTTTTCTACTTTTTCAAAAAAAGCATCCGAAAGAACGATCTTGGGGTCGTCCCATGCAACTATGTTTTCCAGTAAAAAAGCTTCTATGTTTTTGCCTAAAATATCATTGCCCCCTCCACTCATGAGGAAAAAACGAGGTTTTTCTTTATCGATCGCTTTTTTATACTCCGCCTTTTTAAAATAATTCTCCAGGGTATCGCCACCGGCTCCCAGGCTGTATATGGCATGATCCGTAAACAATTGATCGATGATATCCAGCACTCTCGGATCGGGATGCTGAAACCAGGAATCCCCTTCCGAAACGATGCGGATGCGATCCGGGAATTCCTTGATCATTTTCCGGTACTTGAAATGCCGGATCTGTCGCGACACCCAATTGGCAGCGCTTAGTTTTATTTTGAAAAACAGACCTCGGTCCGCCTCATCGAGCCATTCGATTCCCTCCTTCAGTTTCACCTCCCCGCCAAAGGGTTCCTCTGACTCGAGGTAGAGATGGTAAATGAACTCGGCTGCTTCGGTTTTTAATAATGCTTCCAAGCGGGACATGGAGATCTTATGGTACTCCGGGTTCGGCAAACGAATAGTGAACAAACGGGTCATCCAGGCGTCTGCTTCGGCATTTTCTTCTTTTTTATTTTTCCTGCCGGCTCGCTCCTGAGCTTCTCCCCTCTCCCGTTGGCTTAACTCGGCCGGGTCCGGCAAAGGTCCCTGAGTTAATGGCCGGACATCAAACTCCGTTCTGCTTGCAATGACCTTAAAAAAGGAGACATCTTCCTTCCAATCGAATAAACGAGTGGACTGCTCCAATCCAAAATAAATATCAGGCGAATCCTCTAGTATCCAGATGGAGCCTCCTTCTTCTTCGTGGCTTTTCCTGGGTTCCAGCATTTGCACCAATCCTGTCAACCATTCCGGATCAACTTCAAAAGATTTATACAGGTATAAAAAGGACACCCACAGCTTGTAGGAGGACATATTAGTGAGCTTTATTCTCAGTACACTCTCGTATTCGCGCGGTGCGATCTCATCCAATTCCGCTACGATCTCTTCTTCTTTTTCTATATCGAGCAAGATCAACTGCTCCCGGCCTTGCTTATCTTTGGTAACCTTAAAAACCTCCACTTTCAGCGCATTTCGAGGTAGTTCATTGTTCCCATTGTTTTCCAATCTTTTGACGTATTCCCATTGTGAAATGTGTACCAAAAAGTTAACGATGGATTTTGCAGCATCATCACTGTAATCTTCAGTCGGCATAACCAGCGGACGGTAAAGATCCTCCGGATAGGTGATGTAATAATGTCCAAAGGCCAGCTGAACGGTGTAATCCGCCCCTTTTTCATCATCGGTGTAAAAAAGGTTTTTGCCGTTATTATCTAACAGATCTTTCAAACGCATGGCAGCCTCTTCGTCCTGATCCAAATTATGGATGTATACCTGTATCGGAGCGGATAAATAGCCTTCAATACTTCCCAGGTAAGATTCACGAGTATCCAGTTGTCCGAGCGCTTGATTACTTAACAAAAGGTGCGTCCTGGAAGCCTCTATGGTCCCGATTTTTGCATCCACCTGTTCACCAGTTCGAGGGTTTGTCAGCCTGATTTTTTCAGCCTGTTTAGAAACGCCGTGGATGGATCCCATATCCATCGTCCAGCCATCCGTTTGATTGTAGCTGATCAAGCCGGACAGCGGTTTGCCTTTCTTTTCTTTATTTAAAAAGCTGTGATAGATCAGTTGCTGACCGCCTACTTCATAGAGCTGCGGCGTTTGTCGAAATTGATTTTTGATGTAATTTTTCAGTCGCCCCCTTAGATCGTAGTAGGAAACGCTCCCCTGGCTTCTACTCAGCACTTCGATCAGGTATTGGGTAAAAATGCCGCCTCTGCCCACTTCATAAGAAGACTCATCACTGCGGCAGGCTGCCAATTGAATGTGATTGCCCTGGGGCAGGACTTCCCCTAAAGGCAGGGATTTTAGAGCCGCTTCCGTAACACCATCCTGATCGGCAAAAATAAAATCCGACCAATCCCGCTCATCCAGGATCGAGGACATACGTTGTTGCCCAACTTCTGTCGGCTTCATGGGGATGAACCGGCGTTCCTGGTATTCCTCGTTTTCTTCGCCAATTCCAATATTGCGGGTATTTCCGCCCGAGTGGCAGCAATCGAATATGGCAATAATGTGCGGTGGCTTAGGGGCACCCGCTGAATCCTGTACGGCTATTTGATGGATCAAATACCTCAATTCTTTATCTGCCAATAAGGTGCCTTTCTCATCCCTGGTAATAGAATCATAACACACAAGGCCTTCCAGTTTTCCATCCGGTTCTTTCGACCAGAGTTCTTTATTGGCGTATTCCTGTGCCCCGTGCCCAGCAAAAAAGAAGAGGGCAACGTCCTGCGGTCCGGCCTGGCCCAGGTGCGCAGTGAATTGTTCGGCGATGGCAGCTTTGGTGGCTTCTTCGTTGGTGAGGGTTTTGATGTGAACGTGGAAGGCACCTTGTCTTTCCTCATTTTGGAGGTATTTCCCCATTTTTTTTATATCCCGTACGCAGCCCTTGAGTCTCCGGACGGGATATGGGTATTCATTGATGCCGACGAGCAAGGCATAGAGGTGCGGGGCATCCGGGGCCGGCTCTTTGGGGGTGGAAAAGAGGTTTTGGAAGATTTGGAACCAGGAGGTAGGGTTGGATGGAAGCATGGTGTTATTAGTTTAGCTGCCCCGCTGGGGCGGTTAGTCTGCTTTTTGCTTTTGCCCAGGGCTGGAAGCCCTGGGTTACCAATGTTTAGTCCCGCTGGGACTTCTTCGACATACGTTATTTTTATATTCCCTAAGACTTCGGAATATTAATGTCTTTATAGTTTAATTCATCTATGTGATATGCCAGTGCATCTGCAATTTGGTTAAAAGTCTGCTGGGCAAATTCAGGATTAACCAGCCCTTTTTGCTGCTGTTGTAAAATGCCGTTATAGCGGCCCTGTTGAAAAACCCAGTCATTGTAAGCTTTGGAATCTGTATTCAGATACTGATTAATAAGCTTGAAAATTTCGTCAAAGGCTCTTTCTCTTAGCTTACCCTTCAATTCAGATTTGAGGTCCTCTAAGGTATAAGCCGGCCGGCTGGTATATTCCTGCTCCGTGGTTCCAGCGTTTCCAGTGTCATAAATATTCTCTTCACCAGCAGTATATCTCATCCTCAGCACAAACTCCCCTCCCTCATGGCCGGCCCATGGCAATGGCTGAAAATCTGGCTTTTCGCGAGCTTCCGTTTCTCGTGCATAACGTTTCATTACCTGAATGGCAATATCCTGGATGATCAGTTCTTGTTCTTTATTTCGCCCCAACACCTCTACTATGCTCATTGCAAATGGACTATTTCCCCAGGGAGTTCCATCCCGAACGAGCCCATAATCATAGCCTGAAGAAAGTTTCCACCTACTGCGAGAACGATTACGCTCTTGTCTTTCAAACTTTCTGTTTTCAAGATGCCTGGTCGGGAAAACACCATCCACTATCATCAATATGTCATTGGCATCTATTTCATTCATGAAATCAAATAACTCCATATCTACGATATGAGAGCCGGTGTCTTGTGTATTGGCATCAAACGGAAACCAACTATTATTCTGCCTTCGAGCATCAAAACGGCTATGGCCGCAAAAGTATAAGATCAATTGATCGGCAGACGGCATCCGCTCGGCCAGGCTTCCAAGCACTTCGAAGATGTTCTTTTTATCAGCCTCTCCATCAAAAAGCACAATCGTTCGTTCCCTGGCTAATCTATATTTTTCTCCCAAAACTTCCTGAATGGCTCGCACATCACTCACTGCATTTGGGATATCCGGCATTTGCATGTACTTGCTGATGCCAATTCCCAGAAACCAAAGCTGCCCTTCTTCAAGTATTGGCTCCTGCTCCTCCCCTGCCGCTTGCTGATACGCCTGTTCAAAGCCTTCTTCACTAGCCGGAAATTCGATCAATCCTTCCACCAACTGACCTTCTGAAAGGGTAGCTACAAATACCCGCATAGGCGAATTCTCCGGCTCATAAAAATCCCTCCGGGCTTGTTCACTCTGCAGTTGTTCCCAATCTTGCTGCAATTCGCCCAATTCCCGGAAAGTAAGCGAATAGCGATCCAACATTCCTTTTAATGGAGTGAAAATGGCCCCAGGGCCTCCCCTAAGCAGCCTTTCTTCCAACCAGCTTTTTAATTCCTCTAAATCGGTAAAGCTGTCTGGGGTTTTATCCTCCACCAATCGCCACTCCATCACACTCGTACCGCGTACTTCTATGGTGAATGGATTCGGATTAAAGGGCGCTGATTTTTGCTGGTAGGACTGCTGTACCGGAGGCGTTCCCTCACCGGCTGCCGAATCGTAGGCTTCACCCAGGGTCCGGCCATTGCCGAGGCTTTCATAAAAAACACTGATGAAATTTTCGGCCGTATCATCGTAAGATTGAAAATCGGTCGAATAAATACAGGCTTCGAAGGCCGTTTGGAGCATATCTCCAACCACTCTTTTGCCCGTTCCACCGCCGATGAAGCAGAGTTTTCCTTTCGTGGTAGAGTTAATAATCCCATTCCAAAGCCTCAAGGACATCGAGCCGGACTGGTTACCGACATTCCAAGTAAACTGATCGGCCGTTCCGGAGCCGTTGACGTGTAAAAAGCAGAGCTGGTCGCGAAACTGGCGGAACAAGCGGAATAACTGCCAGGATTGGTAACTTTCGGGGACTTCTATGTGTAGTAAGCCTTGGTCTACTGCCGGCTCGAGCGCCCGCTGGATCAGCCCGCGTTCATGCGGATCGGTGATCAGGATCATGACCATGGGTTGGTGATAACCCAAGGATTTGGGGAAGAAATAGCGGTCGAGTAATTGGAAATCGGATTTATTCTCAAACAGCAGCCGGTCTTTGCGTATGTTTCCGGCTGGATTGCCCCTCAGATCGAGCCGTTCCAGATTGGCGTATTCAACTATCCAGGGAGGTAAAAAATCGATGCGGTTATTTTTCAAAGATAATTCCTCGATGACTAATAGCCGGCGCATCTCTTCGGGAAGCTCTTCGATAGGATTATCATCCAGGATAAGTCGTTTAAGATTTACCCAATTACCGATTTCACGCGGCAGTCCGCCTAGTTTGTTATTACTGAGGTCGATGGCTTCTAAACCCCGCCTTTCCAGAATCTCTTTGGGGATGTCGGTCAAACCCAGACCGCTAAGGTCAATAACAGTACTTCCCTGCTCCTCCGATTGTTCCATCCGGTGGGCCAGCAAATCTTCTTCTTTTTCTAATTCCTTTTTAAACTGAAAGCTTCCACTTTTTAATTGGTCATTCAGCTTGACCTTTAAGCCACCCGCCTGGCCTGCCAGGCCAGTGCTAATCCGGACAACCTTTTTCAGGGACTCCTGCGCAGTAGCTATTTGTGCTTCCTCAGACAGATCCGTATACCCGGCTCTGATGGCCTTTGAAAAGGCGCTCAGATCTGCAAAGCGGGCATCCATCAGGGTAAGTGCTTCCAGGATGCCGTCCAGGCGGGTGATTTCGGAAGCATTGTCTTTTTCCAACATAAGGTTGTAGTAGGCAGTCAGTTGCTCGCCTGCCTTTTCAGGAGCCAGCCGGGCCAGCGAGACCCAGCGCTGCGTGTCGCGGAAAGCCTGATAGTAAGGATCATTGATCCGACGATCGACGTATTGGTAGGAAAAGCGAGCCAGGCTGTTGAGGCGCTCGCCGGTGAAGTATTCTTCGAGTCGTTGCAGCAAATAGGCGCGTACTTCGGTTTCCATTTCGAAGAGGTCGCGGTCGGTACGGCGGCAGAGATCAGATTGCAGGAGGTCGGATACGGCCAGGCGGTCAATAGTACGGCTCCAGAGAGGGAAAGGGCTGGAGGCCTTCTCTACGGCCCTGGGGGGAATATCTTTGAAGTTGGCCCACAATTGGTAGAGCATATCTACGGAAAAGGCGATGGGGAAAGCGGCGTGGCAGGCAAAGAAGTAGTGCCCGTCTCCGTACTGAGACTGGAATCGCTTTCGGAAGCGTTCGACTTTTATTTTGGCAAATTCGCTCATATGTTTTTTGACACTGGAACCGCTGAGGGCGCTGTTTTTTTTTTTTTGACACTGAAAACACTGGGAACACTGTTTTTTTGACACTGAAAACACTGAGAACACTGAGAACACTGTTTTTGCAAATAGTTTATTAATACATTTCCTGTACGTATTTGTCCAATAAGGTACTGGACTTCATTTTGGCTTTAAACAACTTCACCACATTCACCAGCTCGGTTTGGTCCAGGAAAAACATGGAGGTATACAGCGCTATGTACTCCGCCGATGTTTTTCGCCAACGTTCTCGAGGCATGGGGTTTAGCCAGGCGACCCGATGCTTGCGAATGCCGGCCAGGAAATCCACGGTATCTTCCACTCTGGCCTCATCGATTCTGCCTGTGGCCGCTCCGGCATCGCTGACCACCAAGATGGATTGGGCCGGCGCCTCCGACAACTGATCGATAGAAATTCCTTTTCGTTGTAATCGATCTTCAAACACTTCATCGTAGGGCGTTCCTTTGAAAAAATAGACGGTCCCCTTTATCTCCTTATCCTTCTGAACCACCGAGATCAATTCCTCCGAAAAGGGCTCAAAAGCAATCATAGAATCTCCCTGATCTATCAGGATCGTCAAATCGGTCGTCCATTTTTCGCCATAGCGGTACTCCAGGCATTCTAAAAAACCTTGCCGAGACACCTTTTGTATGGTCGCCTCCAGGTCAATCAACTTTTTGCTTTTATCCACTTCCCTTCGACGCATCGTCCGTACCCCTTGCTGCAACTGACGGGAGCCTAGTTCAAAATAATTTCCTTTTAACAGATACGGTTCTTTATTGATCTCCTCTGACAATTGCGCTATATCAAACTGTAAGGCAGCTTTGTCCTTGTCCGGGGAAGCCTTTTCAAAACTGATGATGAGACTGTCTTCTTCAAGGGCAGCCTTGGGTACGGTCTGAGTATCAGAGGTGAGATCTTCTTCGGAAGAAGTCCGTCCTTTCTGCTCCGTTTTATCTCTATCAAGCTCCGACAAAGTATCTTTTGGTCCCTTTCCGATCTGCGAGTCATCCTTTTCCTCCAACTCCTCCTTCCTTTCGGCACTTTTTTCATAGATCAGCGCCAGGCTACTATCCATGATGCTTTGAAAGACCTGCGGATCGTGATGCGGCTTCTGCCAGAGCCATCTGACCAGTTTTTTAAAATGCTGCTCATCACTCATACCAAGTCCCTGATCCAGCGCCTGGACCAGGACATAAAACTCCTTCAGTCCCAGGGCCAGGTGTCCCAAACGGCGGTCATACTGCTGTATTTTCAGAAAAAGCTGATACAGCAAAGGATATTGATCAACGGCATGCTTCATTTTTTAAAATTGGTCATCGTCTTAAAGTCCTTAAAGAGTACTTGCAGGAAAGGAATGTTATCCAGGCCCTTTTCAAAATCATAGATTTGTTTCAGCAGACGGTAGGATTCTCCCAATTCGGCCTTTGCCTCCTTCGTGTCTTTCTCCAGAATATGCTGTTTTCCTTCCAATTCCTGACGATAATGAAGTAAGATGCGGAACCAGTCGATCAATTCACTGGTCGATACATTTTTACCAAGGATGCGTTCCTTGCTTTTCACCTCCTCCCGGATCTCGTTAAATTGGTCGACCGCTTTTTTCAAAAAAGCCTCATCCATGGCGTTCTTCAGCATCTCTGTCTTGTCGATCTGCTCAACTTGCTCCTTTTTATAAAAAATATGCCGCAGAATACGCTTCAGCAGATCCGGGCTTAAAGGATCGATGTAATGGTAAACGCAACGACGGAGGAAGGCATCCGGCAAGGGTTTTTCCTGATTACTGGTGATGATGACAATGGGTTTTACTTTGGAACGGATGGTCTTTTTCAGTTCCGGAATATAAAAAATACCCTTGTCCAGTTCGCGTAGTAAATCGTTTGGAAAATCCAGGTCCGCTTTATCGATTTCGTCTATCAAGAGCACAGGGCGCATATCAGTCTCTTCATGCGAATAGGCCTTTGCCAAAGGGCCGTATTCGATAAACTTATTAATTTTCAGAGAGGCGGTATTTCCCGTATGTCCGGCCACCTGTGCTTCTCCAAGTCGGCGGATGGCATCGTACTCATAGATTCCTTCCCTAGCCTTGGTGGTTGACTTAATGTGCCACTCGTGCAAATATGCCCGAAAATCCGGCTGCTCGTGATAAAATTCAGCCGCGACGGCTTCAGCCACGCGGGTTTTGCCACAACCGGGCTCTCCCATCAAGAGCAGGGGCCTTTCAAGAAAAATGGCCAGATTGACCGCATCGATCAGGTCTGGATCAGGCAGGTAAGGAGCGATCTCTTCCTTCTCCGTCCTCTCCGTTTGATCAACGGAGTCCTTTATTTTCCTGCTGATCGACTGAGGCACTGACAAATATTCTCCGGTGTAAAAAAGGTCTTTTTTTGCCATTATCCTTGCTGGTTTATTTCGTATTTAGCAAAATTTTCATTGTAGATCTCCACCTCATCCTCTTTAAACTGACTGCAATAGTTCTTTATAGTGGATAAAACGAAACCATAGGTTCCATCGTGATCCAGTAATTGTTGTTGTTTTTCGGGCTCCACCAATCGATAGGCCCGCGGCACCTTTTCCAGGACCCATTCGTTGAGGGTCGAGATCAGTATGGGCTGGATGGCTTTGACAATGTGAAGGTGGTTGGTGTCCAGAAAAGTTTTATAGGCTGCGTTCAATTGCGGCTCGTCTCCTTCGAGCGCTTCATTCTCCGCGATCAATAGCTTCCGGATGGCTTGTTCATATCCACGGCTCAGCACGAAAGGTTCTACATCCTGGCTAGGGCAATGCTCATCACTAGCGAAAAGAAAGCAGTTATGCTGGAAAGAAGTATTTGCTGACAAAGCCTTCTTTTCCTCCATAAAGGCAGACCAGAAATGATGGATAATCCCTAAGTTCAAGTCGGCTTTGTTATTATTCATTCGCTTAAAATGGAAAAAAACATGCTGGGTTTTCAGATACTCCAACACCAATTCAGCGACCTCTTTTCGACTTTTATCAGCCGGAACTTGAAGGTGTGACTTTACTTTTTTCCAGATATTTTCCTGACTGGGCGCTTCATTACCTTTGATGGAGAAATCGATTTCAACGAACACATTCTTTGACCTGAAATTGGTATGGATGTCCAAAAGCATCAGGTCCACGAGCAAGTCAATGGAGCACTCTTGGCTGCCCTGAAGGATAAAAGCCTGAAAAGGTCTATGTTTATTGAGAGACTTCACTTTAAAATAAGTCAACTGATCCAGGTAATCAATTTCATAAAAAGCTTCCTCCAGTTTTTTAAGGTCCTCCTGTTTTTGTGGATCTTCTTTCAATAAATCTGCTTTTAATTGATCCAGGGTATCCTGCAACTGCTTTTGTTGGGTTTCCAATTGCTGAAGCTCTTCTTCCTTAATAGCGGCCAATTGGGCATTGTTTTGCTGGAGCACCACGAGGATGGCTTTTTCAGTGGCCACTTTATTGGTGAGCGCTGCCAGTTCAGTTGTTTTCTTTTCAATCTCCTGCTCCTTGGCCTTAATATAGGCCGCTCTTTGGGCATTAATTTCTTCACTAGCCTGGCCACCCATCACGGAGAACTTTTTTGGAAAAAACTCTTCCGTCAAAATTTTGACATCGCTAATTTGAAGGAACCAGGGTGGATCGGGAGATGCTGCTTTCAGTTGGTTAATCTTATTACGCTGAGGGCCTCTCATTACGGCCTCTTTTTCGATGCTAATCTGATCGGAGAGACTTTTAACGGCATGAAAACCATCCCAGTAGGCCGATTGCAGGCTTTTTCTGGAATCGAATAATTTTCTGTAGAATAATTTGGCGAAAACCTTGGCAGCGTAATCCCCAATTTTGGCCCGGGTAGCTATGACGGCTTTGGCGCCCGCATCGAAGAAGGCATCCGTCATATCCCAGGTCGCACAACCATTTAAAATTACGAGCTTAAGCACAGATTTTTCATTCTCATCGCCCTTGAACATGCCCGCGATGCCTTGCATAAAGGCTTTTTCCTTTTGCAGTAGGATCTGTTCTTTATCTGCATGACCACCATAATGAAAAACCTGGATCCGTTTTCTGTGATCCTGAATAAACGTCAATAGATCCTCTACCTGATCAACGGGAAGATAGACGCGCTCAAAGTGTTTTTTGACGGAGGGCTTATCCAGAATTTGAAGAATGGCCTTTCGCTCTTCTTTCAATTGCTCAAGCGGATTGGGCTCTTCTACATCCGAGAAAACAGTTAATATGATGGGACGTTCTGGCATTTGGGTCAGCGGATTATATCAGCTATACAAGAATATACAAAAACTTTATGAGGCTGTCCCATAACTCCTTCGTCGTTATTCGACGCCCCATAAAGTTTTTTTAGGAGGTGCTTTTTAGAGAAAAACAAAGTTTTTCTCTAAAAAGCACCTCCTAAAAGAATATTATTGGCTGTCGAAAAAGGCCGTAGGTCTTTTGAGACAGCCTCAAAAAGTATTTGTATCTAGTCTTATTGTTTTCAATTTGGAAGATAGGAAAAATAAGAAAAATACTACTTCGTAAAGGCTTGTTTTTTACGACTTTTTACCCCGCAGACCCAATTCTATCACCTCCAGGTCTTCAATGGCAGCTTTATCGATAGAAAAACGGACGATCGTTCTGATTTTATGAAAGCCGTATATTCCACAAGCCCCCGGATTGATATGCAACAAATCCAGTTTTTTATCCGGCATAATTTTTAAAATATGCGAATGCCCACAGATGTACAAATCGGGTGGGTTTGACTGCAAGATTTCCCGAACTCTTTTGTTGTAGCGCCCTGGATAACCGCCGATATGGGTGATGAATACGTCCATACCCTCACAATTAAAACGAAGGTTCAGGGGATAGCGAGCTCTTATTTTTTCATCATCAATATTGCCGTATACGGCCCGAAAAGGGCGGAAAGCTTCTAACTGGTCAGAAAGGCTGACATCGCCGATGTCGCCGGCATGCCAGACTTCGTCGCATTCTTCGAAGTAGTCCAGGATTTTTTCGTCTAGATAAGAGTGGGTATCGGATAAAAGACCGATTCGTTTCATATAAATAATTTCAATTAAGGGATGCGGGCCTACCGGCCCGCATCCCTTAATAATTATATTTTCACCACCAGTTTTCCAAACTGTGTACTATTCTTCATCTGTTCCATGGCCTTGGGGGCTTCTTCCAGACTGTAGACCCTATCCACTGCCGGTTTGATTTTATGTTCATCGATGAATTGGACCATGTCTACAAACTCCTGGTCATTGCCCATGGTGGAGCCCAGGATAGACAATTGTTTCCAGAAAATACGCTGCGGGCTCAGTTTGGGGATCGAGCCGAGTGTTCCGCCGTACATGACGATCCGGGCGGCATTGTTACAAAGGCGGATCAGGTTATTGAAGCCGGGGCCTCCGGCGCTGTCGATGATCAGGTCGATTGGCCCGGATTGTTCCATCATATCCTTCCACCAATCTTCTTTTTTGTAGCTCACACCACCGGCTGCACCCAGCGCCACCGCTTTATCGATTTTTTCCTGGCTGCCGGACGTCACAAACACCTTCGCACCAATAGCCAGGGCAAATTGAAGGGCAAAAGTAGCCACGCCCCCTCCTACTCCATTGATGAGTACGGTATCGGATGATTTCATTGCACCGCGAGTGAAAGTGGCCCGATAAGCTGTCAGTCCGCCCAGTGGAATGGCGGCCGCTTCTTCCCAGGAAAGGTGGGCAGGTTTGTCAATGATTCGGTCAGCGCCAACAGCTACTTTTTCGGCCATGGTGCCGAAGGTAGGCATTCCAAGGATAGTATAAGACTTACTTTGGCAGTTCGGGTTATCGCCCCAGCCGATATTCGGATTGATCAGAACTTCGCGACCATCGATGGTGCCGGCTCCGTCCGAGCCCAAAATACCCGGATAACGAATGCCCGGATAGAGTTCCTGAGTAATAAAAAAGTCGCGGCGGTTAAAAGCGGCTGCTTTGATATCGACAACGACTTCATTTTCTTTGGGTTGGGGGTCCGGCCAGTCTTTGACGGTTAGTGGAGTGTCTTTTCCTTCGAGAACTAGTGCACGCATTTTTTTCCTGTCAATATAGTAAAATATAAAAAACTGAGCGTTGGTTTATCTTTAAAACGGGGTAAAATTGAGAGATGCTAGTTCCGACAAAGGAGGAACTAGCATCACAATAGGCTTTCAAAAAATCTATTTGAAAACTCAATAATCAATATTGAATTTGCGGTAACATGACAAACCCATCCGTCGCATACTTACCAAAATCATCATACGACACCCAGGCATATCCGCTACTCCCCCAGGTGCTACCCCACATGCTCATCAATTCAAATGCATTTTTTCCCTCATCATAACCTACTACTATAAAAGTGAAGCTTTCATTAGCTGCACCTCCCAGGGCCAATTCGTCCTGGCCACTCAAAGCTTTGACGTTGGCATTGGCATTAATTTTCACCATGACCGGATTACCTCTCATGAGTGCTTTTCTCACTTCAAAAACCTTTTGGCGTTCTTTGGTAAAAGGACGGAAAATATGCAGGTAATTCTGAATATTGAATTTTTGAGTGGCATAAACGGCGCTGGTCAGGGCCGGTGAATCGTATGGCATGATGGCGGCGCTAACCGTACCATTTTGAACTAAAAAAAGAAAGGCTTCTTCTAAGCTTACGGCCTTTCCTGCATTTTCGATACTCAGTTTAATGTAATCCGGGCTGAGGTTCACTTTGTAGTTTTTGTTCAGATTTACATAAAACTCCAGGCAACTGGCCATGGCGTAACTCAATTCGGATCCACGGTACCCTACTTTTCTTACCGGCATCATGTATGGCTTCACGCTCTGGGAGGTCAACATGGTTCGGGCATTACTCCCCACTCCGGGTACGGTGAACATCATCTGTTCGATCATTTGCATATCCTGAATACCAATCATGGCATTCGCATTGGTAGGATTTTTAGTTTTTCCGGTTTGTACTTGTGCAAAACTTGTAAGGGAAAAGACTAGACTGATGATTAGGCTGACAATTAATTTGTTCATGATCAATTTTTTTCATTCAACGAATAAGGACTGCTGTTTCGTTTGTTTCAAGAAGCAATAAAAAGCATAAAAAGTAACTACACAAGCTTGGTGTAGATAGAGGTGAGGGAGTGGTCAGTTTTGGAGAAAATTAACATTTATTTAACTAAAAAACAGAAGTGGGCCGGCGGCCCACTTCTGTTTTTTACAAAGGAATATTTCCGTGCTTCTTCTTCGGCAAGTGCGTCACCTTATTCTCCAGCATCTCATAGGCCCGGATCAATTTCCGGCGACTTAGCTGAGGCTCAATGACTTCGTCAATAAAACCACGGCGAGCGGCCCGATAAGGATTGGCAAACATCTGCTGGTATTGGGCTTCTTTTTCCTTCAACATGGCCTCCGGATCGTCAGCTGCTGCAATTTCACGGCGAAAGATGATTTCGGATGCTCCTTTGGCGCCCATCACAGCGATCTCGGCAGAAGGCCAGGCAAAGTTCATGTCAGCGCCGATGTGCTTAGAATTCATCACATCATAGGCCCCACCGTAAGCCTTACGGGTAATTAATGTTACCCTGGGCACCGTTGCTTCGCTAAACGCATACAAGAGTTTGGCACCGTTAACGATGATCCCGTTCCATTCCTGATCGGTACCAGGTAAAAAACCAGGTACATCGACGAGTACCAACAAGGGAATATTGAAACAATCGCAGAAACGAACAAAACGTGCACCCTTCTTAGAGCTGTCAACATCCAACACCCCTGCCAGACTCATCGGTTGATTGCCCACAATGCCGATGCTGCGGCCGGCCAGTCGGGCAAAACCTACAATGATGTTATCCGCGTAATCCTTATGTATTTCAAGAAATGAATCTTCATCGACGATACCCGTAACCACATCGCGCATATCGTAAGGCTGATTGGCACTTTCGGGAATGATGTCTTTGAGTTGGTCTCTGATCTCCTCGCCCATTTCATAAGGCCGGCGAGGCGTTTTTTCTTCACAATTTTGAGGAATATAGCTGAGCAGACGCTTGATCTTTTCGATGCAATCAATATCATTAGCGGCGGTCAGGTGGGTAACCCCAGACTTGGTCGAGTGAGCGGAGGCTCCTCCCAGTTCTTCTGCCGTGACCTCTTCATTGGTTACGGTTTTGACGACATTCGGTCCGGTAACAAACATGTAGGAGGTACCTTCCACCATTACCGTAAAGTCTGTCATGGCAGGAGAATAAACGGCTCCACCGGCACAAGGCCCCATGATGGCCGAAATTTGCGGTACGACTCCGGAACTGATCACATTGCGATAAAAGATATCGGCATATCCACCCAGGGATTTCACGCCTTCTTGAATGCGAGCCCCACCGGAATCATTCAAACCTATGACTGGAACGCCATTTTGCATGGCCAGATCCATGATCTTGCAGATTTTCTCCGCATGGGTCTCGGAAAGAGAACCACCGAATACGGTGAAGTCCTGGGCAAAGACGTAAATCAACCTTCCGTTAACTGTTCCATAGCCGGTAACCACTCCATCGCCGGGAATTCTTTGTTTTTCCATACCAAAAGAATGCGAACGATGAGTGACGAGCATCCCAATCTCTTCAAAAGATCCGGGGTCAAGTAGAAAATGGACTCGCTCACGAGCGGTGAGCTTGCCTTTCTCATGCTGTTTGTCGATTCTTTTTTGACCACCTCCTAACTGGGCCTCAGAAATTTTGTCTTGCAGTAAAGCTAGTTTATCTTTCATTGATCTTGTGTTAAAGTGGTTTTTTGAAGGAGGTAATATAGAAAAAATTGGCAGCTTGTAAAGAAAGATAAGCCGCTGTTTTTGGAGATTTTTATCATACTCTTATATTCTATTAAGCTAACATTTTTTCAAAATTAGGATTCGTATAATATCTGTCAAAAAAGTAGGCACATTGTTGAAAAAGCTATTATTTTCGAGCTTATTTTGCTTTATACACCATTAAAAACGAATCTTATGAGCACCCTATCTATCTCTGCGCTGAGCCAACGGATCCAAAGAATGGAGGAATCAGCTACGCTAAAAATGGCACAACTGGCCAGAGACTTAAAAGCTCAAGGCCATGAAGTGATCAGCCTGAGTATTGGAGAACCCGATTTTGACACACCCGAGCACATTAAAGAAGCAGCTAAAAAAGCTTTGGATGATGGGTTCACCAAATACACGCCTGTACCAGGCCTTCCGGTACTGCGAAAAGCCATCCAGGCAAAATTTAAGCGTGACAACCAACTCGATTTTGACATTGACCAGATCGTGGTGTCCAATGGTGCCAAACAATCTATTGCCAATATTTTTCTTTCTCTTTTGGATGAAGGAGACGAGGTGATCATCCTTGCCCCTTATTGGGTTTCCTACTCAGAAATCGTAAAACTAGCCGAAGGAGTGCCTGTTATTTTGAGGTCCTCCATCGAAGAAGATTATAAGGTAAGTGCCGAAAAAATCGCATCCGCCATCACCGATAAAACAAAAGCCATCCTATTCTCTTCTCCTTGTAACCCAACCGGCTCGGTTTATACGCATGATGAGCTGAAGGAAATTGCAGATGTGGTGGCCCAGCACGACAATATTTACATCGTCTCTGATGAGATCTACGAATACATCAACTTCACCGATGCGCACGCCAGCATTGGCTCCTTTGAAAACGTAAAGGACCGGACGATTACCGTGAATGGTTTCTCTAAAGGATTTGCCATGACGGGTTGGAGATTGGGCTACATCGGCGCTCCGAAGTCTATCGCCAAAGCCTGTGTCAAAGTACAGGGGCAGTTTACTTCCGGTGCCAATGCTTTCGGACAAAAAGCAGCCGCCTACGCCCTGGAGGCAGACCTCTCTCCTACTCATGCCATGAAAGATGCCTTCCTGAAAAGAAGAGACATGGTAATCAGCTTGTTGAAAGAAATTCCAGGGATGAAGGTCAATGAACCAAAGGGAGCTTTTTACATTTTCCCTGATATCAGCGAGTTTTTTGGCAAATCAGATGGTTTTACTACTATCACTAATGCGGATGACTTCAGTGAATACCTATTACATAATGCGCATGTAGGCGTGGTGACGGGTGAAGCCTTTGGCGCGCCTAATTGTTTCCGGATTTCTTATGCGGCTTCGGAGGAAGAGTTGAGAGAGGCTTGTAGGAGGATGAAAGAGACTCTGGGGAGGTTAAAGTAGCATTATTTGAAAGGGAAAAAAACAGGGTTTGCTCGTGATACGAGCAAACCCTGTTTTTTTCCCTTGTTAGCTCTGTTTTGGTTGTGTAGCCCAGCGTTGAAGACGGTTAAAGAAGGGCCAGGAGAAATATAAAAGTAAAATTGGCTGAGAAAAAAAGATGAAAATGATCACTGTTAATTCATCAACCAAAGTTTTATTTCTAGAATTATAAATAAAGGCAACGCAATAAACTGTGAAAAGTAATGAAATAAATATTATTTGTAATAATCCAAATCCGTTTGCCCAAGAAGCTATGTTTGAATTTAAATTCCTTCCGCCTATGTAGCTACCAATGCAGAGAAAAGAAATAATAATGAGTAAGTAAATTAAATACTGAGGTATCATTAAATTAAAATCATTAATTAACAATTGGAAAATAAATATTAAAGGAAGAATCCAAACAGTAAGATAAATTTGCCTTTTTGAATCGAAGAGTTTTGACAAAATTGAAAACAAAAGGAAAAAGCTACCTAGTGCATGAAACAAAATCGTATAATAAAAAAGGTAATGATTGAAAGAAAAAGCGCTTCCTTTTGAAATGCTCACAGTATAAATGATTAGGGATGCGAAAATTCCACAGCATATTCCCATTCCTCCGGAAGTAAATGCAAAGGACCAAATAAAAAGCCTCGAATACTCATTGAAGGATAAATTAGGTATTTTAATTTTACTTTGGATATCATGCCAGTGCAAATACCAGATTAAATAGAAACTTGACACTATCCCTATCCCAAATAAACTTATTAATCTTTTGCTTCTTAAATTGAGGAAAATAATTTCCAAATCCAAATAGGAAACTGATAGGAGTATCATCATCACCAATAACGATACATTTAACAAGTCCACTGTATATTTATTAATTTGAGTTGACCATAAAACAGGATTATTTTCTATATCAAATTTTTTATGTTTTTTAAAACTTCTAAATTTAATTAGACGAGGATAGAATGGATACTTAAACATTAATTTAATTCTTTCCCAGAATATTGATGGGATTTGAATTATAGTAACTCCAAAAGCCAAAACCAAACAAAGTAAGTACCACAAAGGAATGTTAGAAACATATTTAACAAAATAACCTCCTTCCCCTTTTAAAAAGTCTTTAGCCATATTAGCCTTGTCAAAATGTCGCACAATTTCAAAGCTTAATAATTTTCTTTCCTCAGGGAATGCAGATTCCGCAATATATATAGAATATAAGCCACCTACTGTACATGAACTTTCGTTATCTGTTGAATCAATAACTGATATTCGAGAATGTTCTATTCCAAAATAATTCAAACTTTCACCAATTCGATCTTTAATGGAAATAGTCAATAAAGAATCTGATGCTTTTTCAGTACAGACCCAGAAATCATTATTTGAGTGAAATTCAAATTCTTGTATTAATTTGACATCTGGAACTGCCTTAGCTGTTTTGGTAATTAAAGGATATGAAAGCACAATTGAATTAATGTACAACAGAAACAGGCAAAGTGAATTAATAAAAGAAATCTTTAAGTATTCTTTTCTCTTGATTTCACCAGGAGGATATTGCCATTGTCTATATATCCAGTAGACAGCAACTAAAAAAAGAAATATCCTAGACCAGAAGACAAGTAAATTCAAATCTGATTCACTCACCAAATTTTTTGACGAAATATTGATATTGAACCCTATCAATAATAGAATAAAGTTTAAAAGGAAACCAGAATAAAAAACAAAAAAATGAATTCTGGTTCTCCATATTAACGGTTTATTCTCCAATAGATGAGTGTCAATTCTTCGAAGAAATCCAGGAATCAGCCCTTCTAGTATTTTATTAATCTTATACAAATTGACTGTTTTACTCTAAGTCAAATAATCCTTTAACCGACCGGCTTGTGTCTCTAAAATATTCTATACCTACTTCTTTTTTCAGCAAATGAAGGAGGAGTTCCTTATAGGTAATGTGTAAGGGTGTGTTGATGACAAAATGAATACCATTATAATACACTTTACTATTGGGGATCTCACTCATAATCTGTTTGATGGCCTTCAGGTTTTCTTCGCAATCCAACTCAAAAGTATTGGCATGCCGTGCATTGCCAAGATTTTCAGTAAAGTCATAGAAGCTAACCGAACCATTTTTCAAAAACAATATCTTGTCAGAAATGGCTTCAATCTCATGAAGGTGTTGGGAACTAATCATCATAGCCATTGGATACCGTAGGCTACGAGCCATATCCTGTAAATCTTTAAGAATGACCAATTGAGTTTTTACATCCAGATTAGCCAGTGGTTCATCAATGATCAGCAGTTTGGGTTTCCAAACCATAGCCCTTGCCAGGGAAAAACGAAGCTTGAAGCCTCCGGATAATTCCGACCAGGTCTTTCCCAAATGTTCTTCAAGGCCCAGCCGTTGAATAATGAACTGTGTCTCTTCTTCATTTTTTGGACCAAGAATACCATGAAGGGCGGCTTCATATTTGATATTATCCTTTAAAGACCCATACCAGCGAGGCAATTCCTGTGGAACATAGGATATCTGATTTTTTATATTCACCCAATCTAGTCCTTTCGATATATCTTTTTGTAAAAAAGGATATGATAAATCTCCAGTGTCTTCTTTTAGTTCCCCTGCAACAATACGGAATAGGGTTGTTTTTCCATTTCCGTTCTCTCCTACTACTCCTGTAATTTCTCCTTGACGTAGCGTAAGCTTGATAGGCCCGAGGGTAAAATTGCTTTTTTTGAAAGTCTTCTTTATGCCTCTACAGGTAAACACCATTGCATTAGGCAGCGGTTTTTCCAACAACCCATTAGCCAGTCTTTGTCGAGCCTTTTGCAGCTTTTGAAATTCTTCTTTTTTGGCATTTTCTTTATAATCACTCACCAATTGATCGACCAGTTTAAGCATTTCTAGGCGGAGGGCTTCTTTTTTTGCTTCTTCACTGGTCTTTGTATAATCTAAATTTAGAAGCAGGGCAGAATGCTTAAGCTTTGGCGTAATGCCGTACTTAATAGCCATCTGTTGTAAATGCTTCCTTCCTTCATCAGGATTTTCTTTTAAATGTGCTTTCACTTCTTCCGCGCTATGTATAATATTATTCTCCATAGGTCAGGCTACCTCTTTTAATAGTGAGAGTCGATCTATTAGGTCATCAATGAATTCCAGCATCTGAAAAAGGAGCGAATTGCGCTGTTGAATGGAGTCTTTAACATTAATCAAGCCTGTTCTACTTTCTCTTTGCAGACGGTGATAATTAGAAGAAATAATAATGACCTCATGTTTATCTGCAGAATCGTCCGAAAAGTCTTTTACGAAATCCAATAGCTTTTTGATCGCTTGCCGGATATTATCCTCCGCAATCAGCATTTGAATTTCTTCCTGTCGCTCTAATATGTTGTTGGCTTGGATCAAGGGTGCTAGTGCTTGAAGTCAATTCTGGCTCAAAGGCATAAAAAAATTAAATATGCATAAAATTTTCAAATTATAATAGTGATTATTCTTTGGAGATGTATACTAATTGGAATTGGAATTGGAATTGACAGTAAGACTCATATGATTTTTTTTGCGGAAAAAATTTAACGTCCAATGGCTTGTGGTTAAGTTCAGGTCTATTGGAATAATATTATAATCAAACAAAAAAGAAAATTTCAACTGAGTAAATTTTTATATTAAAAAACAACCTTGGACTAAAATCCTCTTTCCCTCTTTCCATATTCCAATAATTTCCCAGCAAAAATTTCCCCTCTCTAAACTTTTTCTCCTCAAAAAGCCTTATTACATTCAGGCCTGGTATTGGGTAGTGGGTAATGAGTATTGAGACTTATGCCACTTCGCCTCGAGTTATCAATGATGACCAACGTCCCAATACCCATTACTCAATACCCAATACTAATAAATGAAGCCACCAATAGCGAAAAAAGTCCCAAAAGAACTGTCCATCCACGGAGATACCCGCATCGATAACTACTACTGGCTCCGGGAAAGGGAAGACCAGGAAGTGGTCGATTATTTAAATGCTGAAAACGCCTACACCAAAGAACAACTAAAACACACAGAAACCCTTCAGGAAGAGTTATTCAAAGAAATGAAAGGTCGGATTAAAGAAGAAGACCAATCTGTGCCCTACAAAGACAATGGCTATTTCTACATCACACGGTATGAGGAAGGGCATGAATATCCGATTTATTCCAGAAAAAAGGAGACTCTGGAAGCCGAGGAAGAGATCATGCTCAATGTCAATGAACTGGCTGAAGGACATAACTATTTTAATATCAACAGCTTGTCGGTCAGCCCTGACAATAAAGTGCTGGCCTTCGGAGAAGATACCGTAAGTCGCCGCTTGTATACCATCCGCTTTAAAAACCTGGAAACGGGTGAAATGCTCGAAGATAGTATTCCTAATACTTCCGGCAAAGCCGTCTGGGCAAGCGATAATGAAACGGTTTTTTATGTGCAAAAGGATACCGATACCTTGCGTGATTTCAAAGTTTTTCGCCATAAGATCGGAACGCCTATCTCTGAAGATGTAGAAGTCTGGGACGAATCAGATGAATCTTACCTGACCTACATCTACAAAACCAAATCCAAAAAATATATCGTTATTGGTTCCTACTATTCCAGCAGCCAGGATTACCGGATTTTAAGAGCGGATGACCCCACCGGCAGTTTCACCGTTTTTCATTCTAGGGAAAAAGACCTGGAATATGATTTCGCGCATTTTGAAGATCATTTCTATGTTCGGACGAACTGGAACGCCCAGAACTTCCGCCTGATGCGTACGCCTGAAAACGCTACCGGCAAGGAAAACTGGGTGGAAGTCCTTCCCCATCGCGCAGATGTACTATTGGAAGACATCGATGTGTTCAAGGATTTCATGGTGCTTTCCGAACGGATCAACGGCATCACCCAGATCAGGGTACATCCCTGGGGAGGAAAAGAAGAGCATTATATTAAATTCGAGGAAGAAGCCTTTGTTGCAGGGGTCAGCACCAATCCTGAGTTTGATACGGATCTGTTACGACTGACCTACCAATCCATGACCACTCCCCCTTCCGTCTACGATTATCATATGGTGGAGAAAACCTTTGACCTTAAAAAGGAGCAGGAGGTATTGGGTGGTTTTGACAAACACAATTATGAGTCGGAGCGCTTGTACGCACCTTCAATTGATGGAGAAAAAATTCCTATTTCACTGGTTTATCACAAGGGTTTTGAAAAAAATGGACAGGGCCCTCTCCTACTCTATGCCTATGGTTCCTATGGACACAGCATGGAACCCTGGTTTAGTCCGAGCCGGCTGAGTTTACTGGATCGCGGCTTTGCCTTCGCTATTGCCCACATACGCGGAGGAGAAGAAATGGGCCGTCGATGGTATGATGAGGGGAAAATGCTGAAAAAGAAAAATACTTTTTATGACTTCATTGCCTGTGGAGAGTATCTAATCCTTCAGAGATATACCAATTCGGAAAAACTCTTTGCCATGGGTGGCAGTGCCGGAGGATTATTGATGGGCGCCATTTACAATATGCGTCCGGATCTGTGGAAGGGACTGGTAGCGGCGGTTCCTTTCGTGGATGTGGTCACGACCATGCTGGATACCAGTATCCCATTGACGACCTTTGAGTATGATGAATGGGGGAATCCCAACAATAAGGAATATTACGAGTATATGAAGTCCTATTCTCCGTATGACAATGTAGAAGCCAAGGACTATCCGGCCATGCTGGTCACCACAGGTCTGCACGATTCGCAGGTTCAGTATTGGGAGCCGGCTAAGTGGGTGGCGAAGCTGAGAGAAATGAAAACCAATGATGAACCCCTTTTACTCCATACTAACATGGAAGCGGGGCATGGAGGCGCTTCGGGCAGGTTCAGGAGGTTGAAAGAGTTGGCGATGGAGTACGCTTTTGTGATTGATTTGGCTAAGTAACGTAAATAAACAAGAGGTTGGCGAATGCCAACCTCTTGTTTATTTTTAGACTTACAGAACGCCAGTTTGGAAACTGGCGAGAAACTGCGTAAGGCAGTCGCGAGACTGCCACGAACAAGACCGGTACAGATCCGTGCAAACCCGTGTCTAAAAAAATCAAACATTCACAGGAATCAGTTCTTTAAGTTTTGCCACCACTATATCCACTTCCTCCTTCGTATTATTATGAGAAAAAGAAAAACGAATGGTCTTTCTCGGCGAATCGCCCAATAGTTCACTCAACACATGCGAGCCTGCATCCGCCCCGGAACTGCAGGCGCTTCCCCCCGATACGCTGATCCCTGCAATATCCAAATTCAATAGCAACATATCCGATTTTTCCGAAGGAGGAAAAGAAACACTTAATACTTTATAATGAGTTCTGCCATCCCAGTCACCGTTAAATTGAATATCGTCCAATTCATTGGTCAATTGATCAATCATATACTGACGAAGTTCGCTGGTTTTTTTGCGCCTTTCTTCTAAATGCTCATAAGAGAGTTCCATCGCCTTGGCCAAGCCTAGAATACCCGCAATGTTTTCCGTACCGGCCCGCATATTTCGCTCCTGCGCGCCTCCTTCAATGAAGGGCTTGAGAATGTTGTCGCCATTAATATATATAAAACCGACGCCCTTGGGGCCATAGAATTTATGGGCCGAACCGGTAAGGAAGCTAATCTTTGTGTTAGAAAGATCTATAGGGAAATAACCGATGGTCTGGGTCGTATCTGAATGAAACAGGGCCTTGTGCTCCTGACATATTTCACTGATCTCATACAGGTCGATCATCGTGCCGATCTCGTTATTGGCATGCATGAGAGAGACCAGCGTTTTTTTATCTGATTGCCCCAACATTTCCTTTAATTCGTTCGGATCAATACGTCCCTTTTCATCCTGAGAAAGCCAAACGATCTCAACAACGCCCTCTTTCTCCATCTTTTCCAGAGGATGGGTCACGGCATGATGCTCTGTCTTCGTGCTGATAATGCGTTGAACTCCAAGATCTTTCACGCTGCCCTTCAGGATCATATTGTTAGATTCGGTACCGCAGGAGGTAAAAAAGATCTCCCCAATGGAAGCTCCCAGGCAGTTAGCCACTGTTTTTCGAGCCTGCTCAACCGCTGCACGGGCCTTACGTCCTTCTGCATGAATGGAAGAAGGATTGCCAAAGTATTCCTGCAAAGCATTGGTCATTACTTCCAGCACTTCCGGAGCGACGGGTGTTGTGGCGGCATTATCAAAATATATTCTCATAGAAAAAAAATTATAGGGGTTGTGTAAAAAGTCCTTCGGACTTTTTACACAACCCCTTTACTTAAGTTTCTTACTAAACCACTCCTCCACCAACTTTGGTTCAAAGCCAGGATCATTTTTGCAAACAAACTCATTGGTCTGGATCTGGTAATCGTACTCCTTGATCCATTCTTTGTGGTGGATGGAAAGTTCTTCAATGGCATCGAGTATGTATTCCATCTCTTCATCGGTCGTGATGGGATGGATGGACATGCGGATCCAGCCGGGCTTGTTGGTCAGCACACCTTTATTTATTTCATCAGTAATACTTTTTGATCTTTTGGGATCTACGTGAAGCAGGTAATGGCCATAGGTTCCGGCACAAGAACAACCGCCCCTCACCTGAATACCATAACGATCATTGAGTAATTTGACGCCCAAATTATAGTGTAATTCATCGATATAGAAGGAAATTACGCCCAGGCGTTCCCGATGCTGGTGAGCCAGTACGTGCAGATTGTCGAGTTTATCAAAGCGTGCCCAGATCTTGTCCAGAAGTTCGTGCTCCCGTTGGAGAATGTTGTCCACACCCATTTGTTCCTTGAGCTGGCAGCAGAGGGCCACTTTCATGGTTTGTAAAAAAGCGGGGGTGCCTCCGTCCTCACGAGCTTCAATCTCATCGATGTATTTGTGACCTCCCCAGGGATTGGTCCAGTCTACTGTGCCGCCTCCAGGATTATCGGGTACTTTGTTTTTGTACAATTTGGGGTCAAAAACCAGGATACCGGTTGTAGCAGGGCCTCCCAGAAATTTATGAGGAGAGAAATAAATGGCGTCGAGATGCTGTAGTTCATTTTCCGGCCGCATATTGATGTCGATGTAGGGCGCTGAGCAAGCAAAATCTACGAAGCAAAGCCCTCCATTCTTGTGCATCATCTCGGCAACTTCATAATAAGGTGTGCGGATACCGGTTACATTCGAGCAGGAAGTAATCGCCGCTATTTTAATTTTCCGGTCTTTGTATTTTTCTAATAATTCAGTCAAATGCCCAAGGTCCATCAAGCCGTCTTCATTTGGCAGGATCACTTCAACAGTGGCCAGCGTTTCCAGCCAGGACGTCTGATTCGAGTGGTGTTCCATATGGCTGACGAAAACGACGGGGCGCTCTGTTTCCGACATTTTCACCATCTTGCGATGCTTTTCGTGCACCTTCAAGCCCAGAATTCGCTGAAACTTGTTGGCTACTCCGGTCATTCCTGAGTTAGAAGAAATCAAAACATCCTGATGACTGGCTCCCACGTGCTCTTTAATGATGTCCTTCGCTTTGTGGTAGGCCATTGTCATAGAAGAGCCGGTGACGGTTGTTTCTGTATGGGTATTTCCTACATAAGGCGCGATATCGTGGATCAGAAGATCCTCAATCGGTTGGTACAATCGGCCGGAGGCCGTCCAATCAGCATAGATGATCTTTTTCTCGCCAAATGGCGTCGGAAAGGATTGATCAACACCAATGGTGTTTTTTCTGTATGGCGCAAAATATTGCTCCAGATTTGAATGTACAGATTTCTTTGGTACGGAAATATCCATATGGTTTGAGCTTTTATTCGGGTAATCCGGTTTTAAGCAAAATTAGGAGAAATTAGCTAATTTTTTACAAGATAAGGATTCTGGGTTTTGAGTTCAGTGTTCCGTGTTACTTTTCAACTTAGGATATTAGCCACTTTTGCTTTCATATTAGTCACCAACTGCTGAGCGTGCTCCGCTGAATTTCCTTCCGCATACACCCTGATGATCGGCTCGGTATTGGATTTTCTTAAATGGACCCAGCCATCTTCAAAGTCAATTTTCAGGCCGTCGATGGTATTGTAATCTTCTCCTTGGAACTGTTTTTCCAGATCCGACAAAACCTTTTCCAAATCAATATCAGGGGTCAGGGAAATTTTGTCCTTAACCATGAAATACTCCGGATAAGTCGCTTTCAGGCCCGACATAGACAAGCCCGTCTTAGCCAGATGGGTCAAAAACAGCGCCACCCCGGCCAGTGCATCTCTTCCATAATGCAGATCAGGTACGATGATCCCTCCGTTCCCTTCTCCTCCAATCACCGCCTCCTGCTGTTTCATTTGATTGACCACATTTACTTCGCCTACCGCACTGGCGAAATATTGCCCTCCGTGCTTTTGAGTCACATCTCTTAAGGCTCTTGTAGAAGACAAATTGGAAACCGTATTCCCTTTTTTATGCCCTAGGATATAATCCGCCACAGCTACGAGGGTATATTCTTCACCAAACATCTGTCCGTCCTCGTTCACAAATGCCAGCCGATCCACATCCGGATCTACCACGATCCCCAGGTCGGCCTGCTCATTGACGACCGTTTCTGAGATCTCGGTTAAATGCTTGGCCAGGGGCTCAGGATTATGGGCAAAATGGCCGTTGGGTTCTGCATTTAAGACAAGGTATTCGCAGCCAAGCTCGTCCAGCAAGGCCGGCAAAGCAATGGCGCCTGATGAATTGATGCCGTCTACGACTACCTTAAACTTCCGGTTTTTAACAAGCCCGGCATCTACCAAAGGATGAGCCAGAATAGCCTGAATGTGTTTTTTCAGATAGCTGTCATCCTGTGTGTAGGTCCCGAGGGCATCCACAGGCGCATAAGCGATCTGCCCGTTTTTTAACAGATCCAAAAAAGCAGCTCCGTCCTTGGCTGAGATAAATTCTCCTTTGCTGTTGAGGAGTTTCAGGGCATTCCATTCTTTCGGGTTATGACTGGCCGTCAGGATGATACCGGCGCCGGCTGACTCCATGGGGACCGCCATTTCTACGGTGGGGGTCGTCGATAAGCCCAGATCCACTACATCGAAACCCATCGCCAATAAGGTTTGAATGACGAGTTGATTAACCATCGGGCCGGAAATACGAGCATCCCGCCCGATGACAATTTTCTGATTAGCGCCTTCATTTTTGAGCCATTGAGCAAAGGCTGCGGTGCATTCTACAATATCCTGAGGAGTTAGGTTACTGCCTTTTTCTCCTCCTATGGTTCCCCGAATACCTGAAATTGATTTGATTAGTGCCAAGATGATGTGTTTTGTTGAAATGTGTCTTATCCGCCGGGAGCGGACAAGACATATTCCTTTATCAATTATTTCTTGCAAAGAAAACAAATTTGATACATTCCCAAAAGCATACCTTAGCGGATGAAGAAATTCTTTCCTACTTTTGAACCCAGAACCCAAAACTCTAAACTCTGAACTCTAAACTCTGAACCATTAACCAAAATATGAGCACACTGATCGAAATGGACCAATGGCTGTTTTCTCTGATCAACCAGGACTTGCACAATTCCGTGCTGGACTTCATTATGCCGTATTGGAGGAACAAGTATTTTTGGATTCCCCTTTATGTGGCCTTAGTCAGTTTTTTGATATATAAATTCAAAGCGAAAGGAGCCTATCTCATTATTGGGCTTTTGGCGACGGTGTCCGTGGCGGATAGCCTCAGCAGCCGGGTCGTTAAGCCTCAGGTACAGCGCATTCGTCCCTGCAATCAGGAAGCTATGCAGGAAGAGGTGAAACTGCTGGTTCGCTGCGGAACCGGCTACAGCTTTACTTCCTCACATGCTACCAATCATTTTGCCATTGCCGTATTTCTAATTCTTACCCTGGGGCAGATCTATCGAAAAATCAAATGGCCTTTACTGATATGGGCAGCTACGATCGCGCTAGGTCAGGTATATGTAGGTGTCCATTTCCCCTTGGATATATTAGCAGGTGGTGTCTTAGGTTCTCTCATCGGATGGGGAGTGGCTGCTATTTATCATAAAATCCCGGGAACTGGTTTAAAACCAAAAATTGCATAACAGCAAAAATATTGAGTGTGCCGAGTATTGAGAAAATTTGATTTTCCCAAATAAGCATTATCTTCACATATCTTTTAAATGTTAAATTTGGGTTTTCCTCGCCTAACAAGGCATTTTCAATAGTTGCTCAGATTCAACTCTTTAGAAAAAAAAGCTCGTCAGCCACCTTACTTTTCACCTAATATTCAGATAAAATTCTGTTAACAAAGACTTAATAGTCATCGAAATTTGATTAAATTGTCGGCGCATTCAAAATATATAAGGCAACGACCATAGATTAAACATATGAAATTTTTATTTCTACCCTCTGCACTAACATTAATTCTTTCTGTCGCATTATTAAGTCCTGCGCTGGGCCAAACAACTATCAAAGGGAAAGTACGGGATGCCGGTACCGGCGAAGGCCTTGTCAGTGCTAGTGTTATAGTTATTGGCACAACAGATGGAATGGTCACAGACTATGACGGCAACTTTGAATTTACGACCCAACAGGCCCTTCCGTTTACTATAGAGATTTCTTATGTCGGGTATTTAACTCAGACTTTTGAAGTAACCGACGCGAATCAAAATATCCGAATCGATCTGGCGGAAGATGCCATTACCACAGAAGTGGTGGAAGTAAAAGGTCGACGCATCTCAGAAAAACAGCAGCAGTCAGCCCTGACCATGGAATCCATGGATAACATCGCCATTAAAGAAACCCCGGCAGTGAACTTCTATGACGGCTTAGGCTCCTTAAAAGATGTGGATCTAACGGCCGCCAGTCTGGGCTTTAAGATCATTAACACTCGTGGGTTCAATAGTACCAGTCCGGTGCGGTCTCTGCAAATCATTGACGGTGTGGACAACCAGTCTCCCGGCCTAAACTTTTCTCTAGGTAATTTCCTGGGAGCTTCTGAGCTAGATGTCAACCGAGTCAACCTAATCGTAGGGGCCAGCTCTGCTTTTTACGGACCGAACGCCTTTAATGGGGTGATCAGTATGGAAACCAAGAACCCTTTTTTGCATAAAGGCCTGAGTGCCATGGTGAAAGTGGGAGAAAGAAACCTACTCGAAACAGGCTTTCGCTGGGCTAGTGCCAGTAAGAACAAGGACGGCTACGAAAATTTTGCCTACAAAATTAACTTCAGCTATTTCCGTGCAGACGACTGGGAGGCCACCAATTACGATGATGTATTTGATACACCTACTGATGAAGGTAACCCAGGAGGCTTTGATGCGGTGAATATTTATGGTGATGAATACAACGCCTCTTTCGATCTTTCAGGAGCACCACTTTCTAACCCTGGGATTGGAGCTTTCCACAGAAAAGGCTACCGCGAAATAGATTTAGTGGATTATAACTCTAACAATACCAAGGTTGGCGCAGCCTTCCATTTCCGTTTAAAACCGGAACTCGATCTTAGATCACCGGAATTCATCATTGCTTCTAATTATAGTAGAGGAACTACTGTTTATCAGGGTGATAACCGGTTTAGCCTGCGTAATATTCAATTTTTCCAGCACAGGCTGGAATTACAAAAAAGAGATAATTACTTCATCCGGGCTTATGTAACACATGAAGATGCCGGCGACTCTTATGATCCGTATTTTACGGCTCTTTTATTGCAGAGAAACGCCAAGAGTGATGAACAATTCCTGCGTGATTACATCAATTACTGGCAGTTGAATATTGTCCAGGAATTAAGGGGGCAAGAAGGATATCCTAAGCCGACTGATTATATCGGTCGCCCTGATGACTACCGGGCGGCTTTCAATACCTTCATCAACCAGCCGAACATTAACAGTAAGTTGTTCGAGTGGCATGCCGAAACGCAGGCAGCGGCTAACCTGGCGAACCCACGCGTAGTCGAAACCATGGATTTCTTCGAAGTTGGGACAGCGAGGTTTGAACAGGAATTTAACCGGATCACAAGTAGCAAGTCCTTTGTGGACGGTGGTACCAAGTTCTTTGACCGCTCGGCTCTTGGACATGTTCATGGAGAAAAACAATTCAATGATATTCCAGCAGGCGGCTCTATCACGGATCTAGATTTACGAGTAGGAGCCAATGCCCGTTTGTATCTTCCTAATTCAGATGGGACAATCCTGTTAGACACCTTTGGCCGGGACATTACGAACTTTGAATATGGCTTGTACGGAGGGGGAACCATGGAATTGAATAACCGCCTGAGGATCAGTGCTTCTTTGAGGGTGGATAAGAACCAAAATTTTGATTATCTGATTTCTCCGGCTGCTTCGCTGGTGTATGTACCCACTCCTGATCAAACATTGAGAGCTTCTTTTTCATCAGCGATCCGAAATCCGACGCTAGCTGACCAGTACTTATTCTATAATGTAGGAAGGGCTATCTTAATTGGCAACCTCGATGGATTTCAGAATCTGTTAACCATTCCATCGCTGGTGGATTATTTGAATACTTTGGATGAAGACCTCTTGGAATATTTCGATGTAGATCCCATTCAACCTGAAAAAGTCAAAACATTTGAATTGGGCTATCGAGCTACGCTCGGACAATTATTCTTGGATGCTACCTATTACTACAGTTTTTACACCGATTTTATTGGGTATAATTTGGGCGTTGATGCCACTTTCAGCCCTACAACGGGTTTCCCTTCCTCCATTCAGGCTTACCGTGTAGCAGCTAATGCACAGGATCAGGTGACCACGCAAGGTTTTTCCATAGGAATGAACTATTACTTTGGCAATTATTACGTTTTCAACGGCAATTACTCCTGGAACAAACTTAATACGAATACAGATGACCCCATCATTCCGGCCTTCAATACTCCGGAGCACAAATTTAATATTGGCTTAAGTGGCCGGGATATCCCCTTAAACTTAGGGATATTCACTTTGCGCAATTTTGGTTTTAACATCAATTATAAATGGATCGATACTTTTCTGTTTGAAGGTTCGCCGCAGTTTACGGGCATCATTCCTCAGTATGATCTTTTGGATGCGCAGATTAACTGGAAAGCTAACAAGATCAACACTACCTTTAAACTGGGTGCCTCCAATATCTTAAATAATGAAACTTTCCAAACCTACGGAGGGCCGACGATCGGTCGATTGGCCTATTTTTCAGCAACTTATGAATTTGCAAAACGATAAAAAACACCTGCCAAAAAACTTGAATAGACATTTAATTTATTAATCAATCAAACAAGTATTTAAAAACGTAAGGTATGAAGCAACAATACTTATCCCTTATTTTCGCCCTCTTCCTTTCTAGCGGGCTGATGGCACAGACCAGGTACCTGGAGGAGGTTTATACGGATGTCAATGTGGAATATGGCATCGAGTACGCCCAAAACATTTCAGTTCTTTTACAAGGTGTTGAATCTTTAAAACTAGACGTTTACACCCCTGCAGGAGATGATGCAACCGAACGGCCACTTTTTCTTTATTTCCATACGGGAAGTTTTCTACCTCAGTATATCAACAATCAGATTACGGGTGGAAGAAAAGACTCTACAGTAGTAGAAATTTGTAAGCGATTAGCCAGAAGAGGCTTTGTGGCAGCTTCTGTCAGCTACCGTGCAGGCTGGCTGCCAACTGCTCAGGACCAGGATACCAGAACCGGTACATTACTGCAGGCAGCTTATCGGGGTATTCAGGATATGAAAACCGCGGTTCGATTCTTCAGACAATCTGTGAAAAACGATGACAACCCTTATGGTATTGACACCACCAGAGTGGGCCTGATAGGACAAGGAACCGGTGGTTACATCGCTTTTGGTGCCTATTTGGATACCATCACGGAAGCACATATCGATAAATTCATCGATTCCAGGACTCTGGACTATTACGTCCTGGAGGAAGTTCACGGTAATGTTCAAGGTACGAATCTGACTCAATTGAACCTACCTAACCATGTCGGTCATACGGATGATGTACAGTTTGTCATGGAATTCGGCGGTGCCATGGGAGACATCAGCTGGCTGAACGGAGAACCAGATCGCGAGCCCCCTGTTGTGGGCTTCCATACAAATATTGATCCATTCGCACCTTATGGTGACGGAGCAGTAATTGTACCGGTTACCAACCAGTTCGTCGTGAATGTATCCGGTCCTAGAACGGTGGTTCAAAAGGCAAATGATACCGGAGTTAATGCTGTATTTGAAGTGGCCAATCAGGAAAACACTCCTTTAAATGCCAAAGTTGAAGCTTATAGTAGTATTGTTTATGATACTACTGGATTAACTTTAGCAACTGAGAACTGCTATCCTTTCGTATTTTCTTCAGCTGCCTCCGGTCCCTGGGAATGGTGGGACTTTGATCAACTATCCGCTGAAATTGAAGACTTTAACGAAATTACCGGCGAAGACATAAGTGCCGCTACCCTGGATTTTACAGGTAAACTCACCAACCCGGATATGTCGAAAGAAAAGGCGATGAGATACATTGATACCATCATGAACTATACATTGCCAAGAGCCTACTACGGTATGGACCTGGCCAATATCAGCTCTGTGGATATCCTGGATGCCTCTAAAGTAGAACTGGAAATGTATCCGAACCCGGCTTCCGACTACGTCGTTTTCAGAACTGCTGAAGAAATGCCGATCAAAGACATCGCCATTTATAACATTGAAGGAAGGTTGATGCGCGTGGTCATGGACATCAACAACCATGCCTACGAATTCCAGCGAAAAAATCTCGCTCCGGGCATGTATGTAGTGAAAATGCGCTTCGATGAAGGCATATTGAGTAAAAAATTAGTCATTCGAGATTAATAATATTTTGATAAAAAAAAGAGGTGTTTGCGCTGCAAACACCTCTTTTTTTTATTTTAGGAAAAAATACCGACAAAATGAAAGCATCTATTTTCACCATTCTCTTACTGTTTATTTTTTCCCAGCCCCTTTTTTCCCAGGAAAAGAAAAATCCTTCTTTTGAGGAAGTGATGTCCTTACGATCCGCAGGTACCCCTGTCATCTCTCCGGATGGACAGCATCTGTTGTTCAGTGTCGGCACCACCGACTGGGAAAACAACCGATTCGACAGAGAGATCTGGATCTCCAAAAACGGCGGAACACCTTTTCAGTTAACCAATACGCCCGATGGAAGCAGTTCCAATTACCAGTGGTCGCCTGACGGGAAGTGGATCTCTTTTACGGCCAATCGCGGAGATAAGAACCAGATCTACGTCATGCGTACCGAAGGCGGCGAGGCTTTCCCCATTACCCAATCCAAAGAAGGAATAAACGGATACGAATGGTCGCCCGATGGAAAACAAATCGCCTTCACGCAAGTCCGACCGGAAGAGAAGGCCGATAAGGAGCGAAAAGAACGCTATGGTAGTTTCTCCGTAGAAGATCAGGAGTATCGAATGACCGAACTTTGGCTGATCGATTTCAAACCGGATATGCGCTCACCAAGTGAACTCCCTTGCCATGAAAAAGATTCTACTCAAACGTTTGACTGTATCAAATGGCCCGAACCCAAGGCGCTGATCGATAGCGTGGATTTCACCGTTGGGGGCTTTCAGTGGTCGCCTGACGGCAAAAAAATTGCTTTTAACCATCAACCGGATCCTCTGATCAATTCTTTTTTCAAATCCGATATCTCTATTCTGGATGTAGCCAGTAAAAAGATCACGCCGTTTGTCAGCAATCCAAGTGGTGACGGCCTGATCGACTGGTCACCTGATGGTCAGTCTATCCTGTACACCAGTAGCTTAGATAATACCACTTCTAACTATTACGAAAACACCCGATTATTTATTAAAAAATTAGGCGACACCTCCTCCAGAGAGATCGCCCAGGATTTTGACGAAGACATTAACGGCATTGAGTGGACCTCCAAAGGCATCTTTTTCACCGCCTGGCAAAAAACGGAAAGAGGTATCTTCCTGATGAACCCTCAAAACGGGCAAACTCGCAGAGTGATCAACACTCCGGAACAAGCCTTCGGTTACACCCTCACTAAGGATGGCAAGAAAATGGCGCTGAGCGGACAATACAATAATTCGCTGGGAGAAATTTTCACCTGCAACACCACTGATTTTTCCCTAAAAAAAATAACCAACTTTACCGATCAGATCAAAGACTGGAAGGTCGCTCAAAGTGAAGTCGTCAGCTGGAAAAGTAAGGATGGAGCGACGATAGAAGGCATACTGCACAAACCCGAGGATTACGATCCCAATAAAAAGTATCCTCTTTTGGTAGTCATCCACGGCGGCCCTACCGGCATTGACCGGCCTACGCCAGTGCCCGCCTATGTGTATCCAATTGTACAATGGTTAAATAAAGGAGCACTTATACTTAGGCCCAATTACAGAGGATCTGCCGGTTACGGGGCAAAATTCAGAGAGCTGAATGTTGAAAACCTCGGAGTCGGAGATGCCTGGGATGTGCTATCCGGAGTAGATTATCTCGACCGGCAAGGATTGATCGACACCGACAAAATGGGAGCCATGGGATGGAGTCAGGGTGGTTACATCTCTGCTTTTCTGACGACGACTTCCGATCGTTTCAAGGCCATCTCAGTAGGTGCCGGTATTTCGGATTGGACGACCTATTATGTCAATACGGATATCCACCCTTTTACCCGTCAGTATTTAAAAGCCACGCCATGGGAAAATGAAGAGATCTATAGGAAGACTTCTCCGATGACGTACATCAATGACGCCTCCACTCCTACTCTGATCCAGCATGGCGAGTTTGACCGCCGGGTGCCGATTCCGAATGCGTACAAGTTGTTACAAGGCCTGGAAGATCGAGATATTCCCGCTAAATTGGTGGTGTATAAAGGTTTCGGTCATGGCATCACCAAGCCAAAGGAAAGATTAGCGGCCATTTGGCATAACTGGCAATGGTTTGGAAAATATGTTTGGGGAGAAGAGATAAAAATCCCATAAACAAAAAATCCCCCCGCAGCCGCGGGGGGATTTTTTGTTTAATAACTTCTCTTCCATACCTGTTTGGACCCGTCGCCAAACGTAAACATCATGCTCGCTCCCTCTACGTAATAGCGGGCATAGGCTTGCCAGCCGGCTCCTTCATTAATATAAATGACACTATTTTCCGTTTTCCATTGTCCTTGCGATTGTACGCCACCACCACCTGAGGAACCCGAAACACCAGCCCCGCCTCCGGCTATTTTACCATCTCCATAAACATAGGTACCATTCGGCTGAAGGATCAATCGCCATTGGGCAGCGAAAGAAAACCCACCTCCGCTATTTGATTCAGTATAAAGCCAGTTTCCAACAACTCGCTGATCGAGGCTGGCAGGGTTTGCATTGCCGCTACTATTATTCATACCACCAGGCTGTTGATTGTTATATGCTTGTCCTATACTTTGTTGTGGAGCACCACCTTTGCTAAACTGAAGGTTCAGTTGTTGTCCGTTAGCTGAAAGATTCATATTGACCGCGCCGCCTTGTAGAGTGGCTTGGAACGCCATACCTCCGCCTGTTTGGGGATCGCTGACCTGGCCTTGAGCCTGATTACCGGTTGCGGATCCCTGAATATTGTAAATATACCCGCCGGCATCTATTTTCCCGCTTATCTGGCTACCGTTTTGAGTAAGAGATAGTACCGATGGTGTGCCGGCGATATTGCCGTTAAAATCACCGCTCCATTGACCAGCCGAATTACTGCCTGTCGAAGACATCGGGCCGCTCAGTCCACCTGCCTCTGATCGTCCAAAGCCCAATCCGCCGCCATTCTGGGAAGAAGCCGTGGTATTGGCATCCCCCCCGCCACGGTAAGTCAAAGTAAACTCATTGGCCTTGCTGTGGTCGGGCTGTCCGCTTGCATCAGGAGGGATGATGGAAAAAATGAGTTGATTTTCTTCCCGGTAAGCCTCAAAATAAGTCGATCCGGAAGCATTAGAGATCGTTCCGAAAACATCGCCATCTTCATCCTGGCCTTTTAACTGATACTGAGTGCCATTGGCATCCACCATGCTGCCCACCACCTGATTGGCAGAAGTATATTGCAACTTCATAACGATTTCGCCTTGAGAGGTTTGGATAAAATATTCTCCGCTGACCTTTTGTTGAGCGACCAGGACTCCGAGAAAAAGAAAAGAAAAAACTATGGTGAAGGTAAAGGGTTTCATATAAGGTAAATTGTAAGTATTTAAAAAAGGTGTTTTGGTGAGGCCTAGATAAAGGTACGACATTTTCATAGGACTAACTTTTGTTTCTTAAAATCTTCTTGTTGCAGCAGTAGGATGCCGCTGTCATACTCTAGGTGTTCTGAATAAAAAGAAAGTAAGTGCGGCAAGCTTGATTTTTTCAAATGAAGGCTGAATTTTCCAAAAAAAACTGGCTACTTTAGTGCCCATGATTGAAGCGACGAACATACACAAGAGCTATAGCCATTTACATGTCCTAAAAGGAGTTGACCTACTGATCAATAAAGGCGAATTTGTATCAATAATCGGCAAGTCGGGAGCCGGTAAAAGTACCTTGCTGCATATTTTAGGTACTTTGGATAAGGCAGACAAAGGCAGTGTCCATATCAACGGAATAGATGTTTTACAACTCAACAAGAAAAAGCTGGCAGCCTTCCGAAATAAAAATATCGGATTCGTATTTCAGTTTCACCATCTACTACCCGAATTTACCGCTCTTGAGAATGTGATCATTCCGGGATTGATCGGCAAGGCCTCCGAGCCGGAGCTCAAAAAAAGAGCACACGAACTGCTGGATTACCTGGGTTTGTCCGACCGGCTGGAGCATAAGCCTTCCGAGCTATCGGGTGGTGAACAGCAAAGAGTAGCTGTTGCACGTGCCCTGATCAACCAGCCGGCCGTTATTTTCGCCGATGAACCCTCCGGCAATCTCGATTCTGCTTCCTCTCAGGAATTGCATCAGCTGTTATTTAAACTGAGAGATGATTTCCAGCAAACCTTCGTCATCGTTACCCATAATGACGATTTGGCTAAAATGAGTGATCGAATCCTGGAAATGCAGGATGGTATCCTTAAAGTTTAATTGCAAAATTGCGAATCTCAAGCTTTCTATATGAACGATTCAACACCCAATTCCCCCAATCCATCTCCAATCAGACCGAATAAGAGCATCCTTACGATCCTGAAAGAATTATGGCAAGCTACTTTTCAATGGTTCAGAGACTTACTGAACCTCAAAGAGGGCGCCAATAATGAGGATATGATCAAGCTGGAGATCCGGAACAATAAAAAGATCCGAGGGTCCAATGCCTGGCTGTTGATGTGCTCCATCATGATCGCTTCCTTAGGTTTAGACCTCAATTCGCCGGCCGTCATCATAGGGGCGATGTTGATCTCTCCGCTGATGTCCCCGATCCTGGGCCTGGGGCTTGGTGTCGCCTTGAATGATAAAAAATCATTATTCATTGCCTTGCAGCATTTTTTTGTAGCCATTCTGATCGCCCTGATCACCAGTACTCTTTATTTTTTGATTACGCCCTTCGGGCAACTGACGCCCGAAATTAAGGCCAGGACTGCCCCCACTTTGTTAGACGGATTGGTGGCGGTTTTTGGAGGTCTGGCAGGGATCATCTCTATTACCCGAAAGAATTCATCCAATGCTATTCCGGGTGTAGCCATTGCCACTGCCTTAATGCCTCCTCTTTGTGTGACCGGTTATGGGATCGCCAACTGGAACATGACCATTTTACTGAATTCGTTTTATCTGTTTTTCCTTAACTCCTTTTTCATTGCGCTGACAGCCTTCATCATCATAAAATTGTTAAACTTCGAATCGGAATCTTATGACCCGAAGGAGGAGCGGCGAACTCGTATACTGCTCATTTTTTTCAGTCTCCTTTTGATCCTCCCTTCAGCTAATATCCTTTACGACCTGTACAACCAGCGGCAGGAATACCTGAAAGCGCAAACCTTTGTCAATGAGATGTTTCCTAAAACCGGAAAAACCCGATGCCGGGGTCATGAATTTCTCACGCCCGATACCTCTTCTACTCAACGATTACTCGTATTGGAGTTGTTAGGGAAGCCGGTTCCGGAAGATTCTATCAAAATATTAGAAGGCAAACTACCCAAATATGGCATCAACAATACCCGGCTTTCTCTAATCCAGAATACCAATTTGGGGCTGGAGCAACTCAACCTGATGCAGCTTGAATTGAACAACCTTGGGCAAATCGCCGAAAAGCTGGAGAATGTGAATGAGGCCAAAAGCCAGCAGGAAATTGAGATGGACCGCCTTCGGGCCCGCTTGGATAGTATCGCGTCTGATACGATTCCCTTTGCCAAAGTTTGTAAGGAGGCCAAGATCGTTTTCCCGAAACTCGACAGGGTCAGTTATGCGCGCACTAAACAAAATGACTTCAATAGTCCCATTTCTGAGATACCTGTTTTTCTGATACAATGGAACCCCAGCAAATCTCGTTATGAGCGAACTTTGGATGAGCAAAAGTTGTACAATCTGTTGAAGGTTAGTGCAGACTTGGATACCTTGCAGCTGATTCCTTATTAGTGTAAGGGTGTAACAGTGAAAAAGTGTAACGGTAGTCTAACTTAATCCAACTGCGTGAATCTGCAAAACCCGCGTTTATCTGCGTCAAAGATGGGGCTAGCGGATTTTCAGTAATCAATGTACTCCTCTACAGGCGGATGGAACCCCGAAACCTTGGATCCTTTGAACTCTAAACTATCAACTAACAAACATGAAAGCACTCCTCTTAATAGACATACAATACGATTTTTGCCCCGGGGGCGCTCTTGAAGTAAAGGAAGGCGATGAGGTAATCCCTATAGCCAATAAATTGAGTAAGCAATTCGAGTTGGTTGTTGCCACGCAAGACTGGCACCCTGCTGATCACGGTAGCTTTGCGGCTAATCACCCTTGGAGATATCCCGGACAGATCATTGATCTGAACGGCCTGGAGCAGATTCTCTGGCCGATCCACTGCGTGCAAAATAGCTTTGGGGCAGAATTTGTAAAAGACCTGGATACTTCTAACTTTGCAGCAGTTATTCAAAAAGGAACCGACAAGGAAATTGATTCCTACAGCGGCTTTTTCGATAACGGCCACCGCAAAGCCACCGGCCTGCACGATTTTCTCCAGGAAAAAGGCGTAGACGAAGTTTTTGTCATGGGCCTGGCTCAGGATTACTGCGTTAAATTCACGGTTCTGGATGCACTGGAATTAGGGTATAAAGTCAAGCTAATCGTAGATGGCACTCGTGCCGTCAATTTGAAAGAAGGAGATGGCCAACAAGCCCTGGAGGAAATGGAAAGCAAAGGAGCGATCTTAGTGAACAGCAATGACCTGGAAGTCTCCTAAGCCCTCTACCAATCCGCGGAACCCCGCCGGCCGCGTATCGCTGAAGCTTTTGGTGGAAGCATAAGGCTTGCCGAAGGCAGGGCTGGAACCTAAACAAATCAAATAGCCAAATTTAAAAAATAAAGACATGACTCAAGACACAATGCTTTCTTCCAAAGACCTCATGGCTTTGGAAGACCAATACGGAGCCCACAACTACCATCCAATCCCTGTTGTATTGTCGAAAGGAGAAGGTGTATATGTTTGGGATGTAGAAGGCAAGAAGTATTATGACTTCCTCTCTGCTTACTCTGCTGTCAACCAGGGGCACTGTCATCCCAGGATCATTAATGCCCTGACCGAGCAGGCACGAAAACTGACCTTGACTTCCAGAGCTTTCTACAACGATGTTCTTGGAAGGTATGAAAAATACATGCACGACTACTTCGGCTATGATAAGATCCTGCCTGTCAATACCGGTGTAGAGGCTTGCGAAACAGCCGTAAAACTGTGTCGGAAGTGGGGTTATGAAGTAAAAGGCATTCCAGAAAACGAAGCCAAGATCATTTTTGTGGCCAACAACTTCTGGGGGCGCACCCTGGCAGCTATTTCTTCTTCGACCGATCCGAATACCACGCGGAATTTCGGTCCATTTATGCCGGGCTACGTAGTTATTCCTTACAATGATTTAAGCGCTTTGCAGGAAGCATTGGATGATCCGAACGTGGCTGGATTCATGGTAGAGCCAATTCAGGGGGAAGCCGGAGTGTTTGTGCCAAATGACGATTACCTGCCTAAGGCTTATCGAATGTGCAAAGAGCGCAATGTGTTATTTATAGCGGATGAAGTTCAAACAGGCATTGCTCGTACCGGCAAACTGATCTGTTGCGACCATCACGGTTTCCGTCCGGATATCCTCATTTTGGGTAAAGCATTGTCTGGCGGCGTATTCCCGGTTTCTGCAGCATTAGCAAACAACGAGATCATGGACACCATTAAACCTGGCCAACATGGATCCACTTTTGGTGGCAATCCACTGGGATGTGCCGTAGCTATGGAAGCACTGGAGGTCGTCAAAGACGAAAAGCTGGCCGAAAATGCTCAGCATTTGGGTAGGATCTTCAGAGAAAGAATGCAGAAGAATCTGGTCGAACAATCGGATCTCGTCAATCAGGTGCGCGGTAAAGGATTGCTAAATGCCATTGTGATCAATGATTCGGAAGATAGCTCTACGGCATGGGATATTTGCCTCAAGTTGGCAGAGAATGGTTTGCTTGCTAAACCGACCCACGGTAACATCATTCGATTCGCTCCTCCCCTCGTCATGACGGAAGATCAATTGAATGAATGTTGTGATATTATAGAAAAAACGATTTTGAACTTTTAAAGAATAAAGGCGGCCGTTCGGCCGCCTTTATTCTTCCTTGTCTTTATCTTTTTCTAATACATCCTCCACTATATCCTTCCCCTTCATAAATTGCTTCTTATAAAATTCCTTGAAACTTTCCGGGTTGATATCTTTCAGTGTACCTCCCTGATCGAAGTGCTCTTTGAATACGACTCCGGTGGCGTAGGTGGAGGCCCCTGCAAAAGCGGCTAGGGAAGCGCCGCCCAGTGCCCAACCTATCATAGGAATGGATTTCAGGCTGGAACGGATAGCATAGGCAGGCAGTCGCCCTCCGATGGTACTAAACAAAGCCAGTACTACTGATTTTCCTTTTTGCGAATTGTAATCCTTGTCATATAATTCGCATAACTGTTTGATCATATCGATCTGTACAGCCGTTACAGCGGCCAAATCAACAAGGGGAATAGGCAGCCAACCGGGGATGGTAGAAAACCAAACGTGGTTTTTGATAATCTGATCAGCAGTGGTGGCTTTGTCTTCTTTTTTCTTCTTTGCCATGGTGTTTGTTTTTTATTGGTAGAAGGTATCATATGGTAACCGCCTGAGGCATTCAGAGAAAGCTGAAGGGTTGATCTCATTCAGCTTTTACCACATTTTTTTTAAAACGATTTTAAAATGAATCATTAAAACTGTATTATCTAATTATTTCGACTGATCCCAGCTTTTCAGCTATTTGATCCTTAAAAATCGCAATTACAGTTTTCGAGTTGGATGGTGCGCCGGGGTTTGTAGTTGCCTGCATCCCCGATTCCAAGTGTTTCGAGGCGGTTTACCATTTTTTTGTAAATGCGCCGTTCCATCAGGTCGGTCCCGCATTGCCGGAGTTTGGTCAGGTAATCGCAGGAAAGGCCGTTTTGCCGCACAGCAAGGCGAGCCCGGTAAAATTCTTTGCCATTACAGATTACCTTTTCAAAATGATCCACATACACCAAATGGATGTATTCGGTATAAACGCCACGGCCAAATGGAATGCCGAAAAACCAGTCGTTGCGTTCATTTAATTTCCTGTTGAGCTGCCGCATATTTTCTCTTCCACATTCGCCGTCTTCAAATGCCAGTACGGCCATCTGGTTCCGGTGAGGTTCATAGGCCACCAATTTTTCGTATGCCTCTAAGGAATGGGCTTCCAAAACCGGTGTTTCCCGCTGACCATTCGGATCTAGCCAGCTAAAAAGAGCGAAAAACAGCAGCATCCCTCCGCCTAGTAGCACGATCCGGTTGCTTGTCCATCGAGATTTCATAATATATCAGGTGTTGTTTGATTCAAAGATCCGTAGATTTGATGAGAAAGGAAAGGGATGGTTGGGAGGCACTTTGAAGCCAAATCTTTATAAAAAAAACAGGGGTTCGGCGAAATATTTGTTTACCCCACAAATAATTCATCTAAAAACCACCAGGCTTTGTTCCCTTTCCCCACGAGCCAATCGGGGCAAATGCCCTGGTTTTTGACTACAAATTTGATAGATTTGACTTTTTGTAAAAGAAGACTGCGTGGTATGAATAAAGGGACGAATGAAATCATCATGGAAGAACTTTCATAAATCTCGTGTATGCTACTCCTGATATTCCAATATTTCACCCGGCTGGCATTCCAAAGCTTTACAAATCCCTTCCAATGTACTAAAACGGATGGCTTTAGCTTTACCATTTTTAAGAATGGAAAGATTGGATAAAGTTATTCCGACTTTTTCAGATAGTTCGTTTAATGACATTTTTCTTTTAGCCATTACGACATCCAGGTTGACAACTATAGGCATAATTTAAATAGTTAACTCATTTTCGGATTGAATAAGCACTCCCCTTTTGAAAATATGTGCCACAATGAACAAGATACCCGCCAGAAACAGGATTCCTCCTGGGTCCAGATGAAAAGGTGTTAGCATTCCATTATTAGCCAGCCACTCATTTTGAGCACTGGCAACAATGACCGTCCCTCCAATTGCCAAAACCACGTAACTTATTTTTTCTACCAGACTAGCAACCCTACCTTCAAAAGGATTTGAAAGCCTTATTCTGCTTAGCAGTTGTATGGTTAAATAGGCCGCATAAGCCTTCAAAAGAACTATGAAAATCATCAAAAAGACGGCAATGGTATAATGCCTGAAACTAAATAATCTTAAATCAAACAAATTCAGCCCCAGAAAAAGATCCTTTGCTGCTTCTGCATTGCCGATGCTTACAGCATAAGAAATAATAATAGCTCCAGCCTGAATTAACAAGCCGATAAATACTACCCAGCTAATGAGTTTTAGTGCGGAAAGGATCTTTTCTGTTTTCATTTGAATGTGGTTTTAATTTTTGCACACATCAAATATCAATATTTTTTTATTGAAAAACAATAAATTTTTACTGAAAAATAAAAAATGTATAAACCTCGAGGCATTAAGCATTAAGAAGTTATGGCTGCCTCCTATTCATCTGTGAAATTGAAATAAATAGGAAAACTGATTTTTTAAAATTAATTTCGTCTTGGAACTCATATGATGGCAAAGCATCTCTGCAGCGACGCTAATCGCTGAAGAAAAAGAGTCCCGGCCATACGGCCCGCACGGGAGGGACGTCACATCGGTAACCCCATACTTATTGGCGTTAAAAAAATAATCGCCTAATCGGACAGCAAGCTTCAGCTTGCCAGGAAAGCGAGCTTTAGCTTGCTTAAATTCGGCGGTTAAAAATTAAACGCCAATCAGCATGGGGAAAAGCTAAAAAAAAAGAACCATTTTGGGTACATATCTCTTTTTGAAATCACAAATACGTATCACACAATTCACTCAATCAGCAAGGGTCTCTTATTTTTTTTATAAATTCGTCGCATCAACATTTTCAAAATGTGATAAGGCTTATGGAGGATCAAACAATCAAACTCCTGTGCAATTCGTTTCAATAACAAACTGACGCGCATGTTAAAATACCCGTACTGTACAATATTTTGAAAGAAAAGAATATAAATACCGGAAACCAGTTTACTCTAATTAACATTAGCAAAATAATCCTTTCTTTATGAAGGCTAAAAAATTCGTCCTGCTGGGGGGATTTATTCTACTATCTACCCTACTTTTTGCCCAGAAAACAACCATTTACACAGAGGCCAACCGGGCTTACAAAGAAGGCGTCGACTTTTACGACGACGGTCTTTTTGCCCAGGCTCAGAAAAAATTCAAAGAGGTCACCACCATGCTGCGGCCGGTCAACGAATCAAGGGCCAAGATGCTGTCTGACCAGGCGGAGCTCAATTACGTCAAATGTGCCGTCCGGCTCGATCAGATTGACGGAGAAAAGAACCTCATCAACTTCATCAGAAGCAAAAAGCCGGACCCGATCTATGACGAGGCCCTGCTTGAAATCGCCACTTACTACTTTAATGCACGGGAATACACCAAGGCTAATGAGTACTATGATCAGGTGCCGACCTTAGGCATGAAAAACTCCGAGCGCTCAGAGATTAAATTCAAGATGGGCTATGGTTATTTCGCTCAGAAAGAGTTTGCTAATGCCAAACGGTCCTTTATGGAGATCAAAGATTTCCAGGGAGATTACTACCATTCTTCCAACTATTACCTGGGGCTTTGCTATTTCTTTGACGGCGATTACGACGCCTCTATCCGGCACCTTCGTATAGCCGAGGGCTCGACGGAATACTCCGACGAAATTCCGTACTATCTCACGCAAATCTTCTTTGCCCAGCGCAGGTTCGATGAGTTGATTGCCTATGCCGAGCCTAAGCTCAATGAAAGGGGCCTCGATAATAAAAAAGAGATGTACCAACTGGTCGGTCAGTCCTATTTTGAAAAAGGGAATTATGCCCAGGCGCTGACTTATCTGGATTACTATGCGGAAAGAAGTAACAAGCTGAGAGAAGAAGAATTTTATCAGCTGGGCTTTGCTCAGTACCAGGTCGGGAAATATGAAGAAGCGATCGAAAGCTTTAAAGAACTGTCAGACGCCAATTCACTGATCGGGCAAAACGCCATGTTCTACCTGGCGGATTGTTACCTTAAATTAGGTCAAAAGCGAAATGCCCTGACACCCCTGGCCACTGCTAAACGTATGGATTTCGATCCACAGATTAAAGAAGATGCTCTTTTCAACCATGCCAAACTGGCGTACGAGCTCAATCAGCCTAAAATTGCCATTACCGATCTTCAATTGATCAAACCTGATTCAAGATATTACATCGAGGCGCAGGAAATCATGAGCGAGATCTTTCTCAGCTATAGAGATTACCAGCAAGCACTCGATATCCTGGATAATATTCCAAACAAAACACCGCAATTGCTGGAAACCTACCAAAAAGTGGCGCTCTATCGCGGGATGCAACTCATGCAGGACGGACAGCCAGGTGTGGCCCAGGCTTACTTCGAGAAATCCCTGGAATATTCCTATGACGGACGCTCAAAGGCTGTTGCCATTTACTGGCTGGGAGAAATTGCCCACCAGGAAAAACAGTATGATGCCAGTATCCAGTTGGTCAATCAGTTTTTAACACTGGCCCAAACGCAGCGCAATCTGCCGGATGAATCGTCTGTATTTACGGCTAACTATGTGCAAGGGTATAATTATTTCAAACAAGAAAACTATACCGCTGCACAGCAGTATTTTTCCTTTGTGGTAGATGGGATCAAGAGGAACCAGACCTTTATCAAAAACACAAAGATCAGCAACCAGGTATTAGGAGATGCGACTATGCGCGCAGGTGACTGTCTATTTAAACGCAATCAATACCAGGCGGCCGTTCAGTTTTACGATGACGCCATCGTCAATCGGTATACAGGCTATGACTACGCCATCTTCCAGAAAGCCATCATTGAAGGCTTGAGAGGACGGACAACTGAAAAGATACTGGCTTTGGAACGCATCCCTAAAGAATTCCCCAAATCAGAATTCGCTGATGATGCCCTACTGGCCCTGGGATCGACCTACCAGGAAATGGGCCGGCTAAACGACGCCTCTGCTCCGCTTCAGAGATTGGTCAGCGAATACCGCCAGAGTTCTCCATTGATCAATCAGGCCTTCATGAAACTCGGACTGATCAGCTACAATGGCGGCAACCTGAACTCGGCCATCAGCTACTACAAGCAGATCCTGGATAACAACCCGGAGCCTACTGAAACTTCACAAGCCCTGGCTGCCTTGAGAGAGATCTATGTAGATGATCTGGGCCGGCCGGAAGACTACTTCTCCCTATTGAGAACAACCGGCTATACGGTTGATAATTTCGAGCGCGACTCGCTCAATTATGAAGCGGCCATGGGGCGTTTTGCTTCCGGAGATTTTCCCCGGGCCATTACTTCCTTTACGAGCTATATTCAGAATTTCCCGACAGGCTGGTATCTACTGGATGCCTATTATCACCGGGGAGAATCTCATAGCTTTACACGCCGTTATGACGAGGCCTTGGGAGATTATGAATTTGTCATTGATAAAGGCCCAAGCCGTTTTTATTTGCAAGCACTGGAAAAAGCAGCGCTGATCGCTTACAATCACTCGCAGAACTTCCAAAAATCATACAACTACTATAATTTATTGGAAGTGGCCGCTACGGAACCCGAAATGGTATTTGAGGCCCAGTTAGGTGCCTTGCGATCTGCCTATCGCTCAAATAATACTCAAGCCGTTTACAACCTCTCCAGTAAAGTTGCCAACAACCCGAACGCTACGGTGGAACAACGAACCGCAGCTAATTTTTATCTGGGTAAACTGGCATTTGACCAGGGAGATTTCGATAATGCCTTCACCGCTTTCAATAAGGTGACTCAGTCTGGCGTCAACAATGAGCAAGCCGCCGAGGCACGCTATTTAACCGCTGAAATTTATTACCGAAGAGGGCAACTCGACCAAGCCAAGCAAATCGCTCTGAACGCTAACCGGGAGAGCTCCGCTTATCCAATGTGGGTAGCTAAGAGTGTTTTGTTGCTCGGAAGCATTCTTTACGATCAAAATGACCTGTACAACGCAAGGGCCGCCCTGGAGGCCTTGATCGAAAATTATAATGAAGATCAGGAAATTGTGAATCAGGCCCGGATCAAGCTTAACCAGGTCAACCTGAAGATTGAACAAAACAGCCGGCTTAACAAGAATTTTGATAACGGCTCTATGAACTTCAATAATAATAACGGGAATAACAAAAAATAAATGAGTAAGGCGCCTGCAGGCGCCTTACCCAAAAAAAACATAAAAACAATCATATATGCATTTCATAAAAAAAGGTATCATCCTCCTGCTTTTATTCGGACCTGCCTGGGTGATGGCACAGCCAGGTTTGGGTACAGAATCGGTAGAAGTCATCAAGGATTTCGAGGCTAGATTACTGAGCACTGAAAAAATCAAGGTGCGGCCTGAGTTGCCTTCTTTAGATACACTTGCCAGTAATAAAGCTCCTGTTTATGATGTGATTGCCAGGATGCTGAATGTACAATATTTGCCGCCTGAGATCCGGCCTTCTTCTTACCGGGAAAACATTTCAGAAGATGTAAAAAATGGCTACGTGAAACTTGGAGGAGGTTTTCCTAAGGCTTTTTACGGCGATGCCGGATATCATTTGATCAATGAACAGGTAGAGCTGGGAGCCAATTTGTTATTCAACAGTGCAGATAACAGCAGTCAGGTCGAAAATCAGAAGTACTTTACCGCTAAATTTAAAGCGGATGGCACTTATTTCTTCGAGCCCGGCTACGCCCTCAGCGGCCGGCTTGGATATACCGCCAATAATCTGTTTTACTATGGATATAATCAATTGGCTGAGGAAGAGAACCGCACGATCAGCTTCGAAGGGGACGATGTCAAGCAGCGTTTCCGCACCTTCGACATCGGAGCTTCGGTCTTTAACGGAGAGCGTACCGAGGCAGACTTCAACTATCGCGCAGATCTCGACCTGTACTCCCTGCGCGATAATTATGCAACCAAAGAAAACGGTTATAAGCTGCGCCTGGAGGGAAGCAAATGGTTTGAAGAGGCCCACTCCTTTAATTTGGAATTGATCACCGATTTCACTACTTACCGCGATACGGCCAAACAAAGCCTGAATAACATCTTCCTTCACCCAACCTTTAACTACCACAGCGATAAATTCCAGGCTAAGGTGGGGGTTAATCTGGCTTCTAACAAGGACGAATTCTCCTTTTTCCCCGACCTCGAAGTATCGGTAAATATCCTTGAGAAGGTATTGACTGCTTTTGCAGGGGTGGAAGGATCTTTATACAAAAACACCTATCAAAACCTGACCAACTACAATCCGTTCATCGTTCCACGCATCGACCTAAGGAATACGAGCTATTACCATTTCTTCGGAGGGATCAAAGGGGAATACCAAGGAATCGATTATCATGCCCAGATCGGATATAAGGATACGGATGATTTGGCCTTGTTTTTGTCCAATGCCGATACGGTACCACAATTTAATGTAGTGTACGATACGGTCAGCATATTCACCATCAGCGGTTCGCTGACACTTCCACTGCTGGAAGACCTTGAGATCATCGGCTCTTTCGCCCAGCATGTGTACTCCACTACCGGCCAAGACAAAGCCTGGCATTTACCGAGCCTTGAGCTGAATGTAGAGGCCCGCTACAAGATGCTGGACGATAAATTAACCCTGAAGGGAAATCTGTTTGTCGAAAACGGCGTTCCTTTCCGTAGGATGGACGGGACTTCTGAGAATCTCAATGCCTTATTGGATATCAATGCAGGTGCGGAATTCCAGTTTACCGATAATATCGGAGGCTTTATCCATGTCAATAACCTCTTAGATAATAACCGGCAGCGCTGGCGTTATTACCCAATCATGGGCATCAACGGCGTCGTTGGATTAAGCGCCCGGTTCTAAAAGGCTGTCTCATCCGCCTCGGGCGGATGAGACAGCCTCCTTTTTTTCTATCTCGCCATTCCAAATATTGACCTTTAAAATTGCTTTTTTTCTTTTTTTTATCCCATAAAATTCCTAAATTCCATTATAATTTACGCCTCAAAAACCCATAGTCCTCTCACTTTATTCTTTAATCAAAATTTCTTCAATATGAACATCACTTTCGATGAACTGCGGGATATCAAACACAAACTTCCCACCGGCAGTGTTAAGCTTATTGCACAAGAGCTAAATCTGGATGAGCAAACTGTTCGCAATTACTTTGGCGCCAACAATTTTGAAGAAGGCGATTTTACCGGAAAACATCTTCAGCCAGGGCCTGGCGGTGGGATAGTGCAATTACCTGATACCACGATATTGGAGCTAGCCAAAAAAATTATTTCTAATTCTGAAAAGTCGTAACCACAAAAAAAAGGGTATTCAAAACAAATTGAATACCCTTTTTTTTTAACCTAGAAGGTCAAAAGGTCACATCTTTAAATAGAATGCCCGAGTCAATGCGATAAATTGCTCAGTCCATTCTGTGTTCTCCTGCTTTTGAATGACCAATTCATCCTCTTCCACCGTTTTCTTATTTCGCTCGAACTGCAGCAGCAGCCGTTCCACCGGCTTATCTGCCTTTGGTTTCACGTTTGTTACCCTTGTGCAATACAATTTATAGGTTTCGGCCAGTTCCTGAAAGCGTAAGCCCTCGATGAATGGAAGGATTAGACAGAATTTGCCGCTGGGTGCCAACAATTTCTGTACCGCCATCAACAGATCACCATGAGGCATTTTGATGGTATGTCGAACGCTATTGCGGTCCTGATTCTGGGAGAAAGTCCCTCCGGAAAAAAAAGGTGGGTTGCTAACGATCAAGTCATAAGTACCCTCATGTGTTTTGGTGAAATCCTGAACGGAGATGTGAAAAGCCCGCATTCGATTGGACCAGGGTGCCCGGTCCATGTTCTCTTTAGTTTGCTCGAAAGCCGACCCGTCAATGTCCAGGCCATCAATTGTAGCCTGATCTGCTCTTTGCCCCAGCATGACCGCAATGACGCCGCTACCGGTGCCTATATCAAGGATCGACTTTGCATCAGAGATATCCGCCCAGGCCCCCAACAGAATTCCGTCGGTGCCTACTTTCATGGCAGATTTATCCTGATGGATATCGAATTGTTTGAAGTGAAATGGCTTGGCCATTAGTTGCTATTTAGTAGAAAGAAACCATCTCCGTCAAGACTTCGATGGTCAGGAAAGGTAGATGGCAGAAAGATTTTTCATTTTTTATCCAACAGCTATGCTACCCATAAAGTTTTAGAGTGCGAACATATCTTTTTTTTCTTAAAAAAACATGAATCCTTCCCAATTTTCGAAGGGTCCCCAATAAACTGATGCTGTTTCACCAAAGGTGAAAGATACTGGCGACTTTTTTTTTCAAAAAATGGAGCCCTTTTTTCTACTTAGTAGTATAAATCGTTAGCATCGTGAGGGGTTGTGTAAAAAGTCCTTCGGCCTTTTCACACAACCAATAATATTCTTTTGGGAGGTCGTTTTAAGAAAAAAACTTTGTTTTTTTCTTAAAACGACCTCCCAAATAAAATTTAATGGGGTGGGTAAAAACGAGGAACGAGTTTTTACACAACCCCATAGCATCTGTTTTTGGTCATCAGCTAAAAAATTCGGGATGTCTCATGTTTATTGAAGACTGCTTATTCTTTTTTGCCAATACGCAAGATCCAGCTCCTCTACCGCCCCTTTTGTTTGTATCATTCTTGCTTCAGACCTGGAAAAAAGATCAAATCCGCCCTGAGCCTGGGACGCGGCCCTTGGAAGTTGATCTACCCGGCTTCTCATAATTGGCTCTGCTCCGCTGAAGTCCATAATCTTTTCATCTAAATTGTAGAACAGGGTACCGGAATCAGGATCAACAGAGGGTTCGAGATATTGCAAATGAACCATCGTAATATCTCCGGCCTCCGTCATTTGGTAAAAGGTCCTTTGCCGGTAATATTCGCCACAGGAAAGAGAATCCAGGAGAACGGCCCAGTTGTCTTTGGTAAATCGATATACAGTGTTTTCACAATCTCCTTCACCAGACTGGCCGATCATTTTTTTGTTCATACCGGAAAAAGGCAGGCCATCGAGTTTTTCGAAGCTCGGGATGGCTACTTGATTGTTTTGAGCGCCTGTTTGACCGGTCTGGTGGCCTTCTGCCTGATTATTTTGGCAGGAAAAAACAGATAGCAGGGCTAGGAATAATAGTACCAACGGAAAAAATCGAAAGTAATGCTGTTTCATGATTTTAAATTTAAAAACTAAAAAGTAGTAACGAAGGTCGCCAATATAAAGAATATCAGAGGTGTAATCCATGGAAGCCCATAAAAGAAAATGGATTCCTGCGTTAAGATCACAGGAACCCATTGGGGCTGTCTCATAGATTTTTTTTTAGGAGATCTTTTGAAACAGCCCCATTCTGGATGGATGTAGTACCGGAAATTTACCTCACCATCTTTTCAATGCGATGCACTGAATCGGATTGAATATGCAGAAAGTATATACCTGTACTCAATGCTTTTCCGTTCTCCGCATTCCAAACTACCCGCTGGCGGCCGGCGGCCATCTCCCCGTCGAAAAGGACATCGATGACACGGCCGTTCACATCTTGCAGCGAAATACTGACGGATTCCTGCTGATCCAGTTTCATTTCCACCACGATCTGTTCGTTAAACGGATTGGGGAATACCCGCAGGTCCTGGATATTATTGCGAATACCTGTCTTCGGGCTGCCCGGCACAGGATCACAAGCCACAGACAATTCAAACACATAGGGCTCGGAAGGAAGTCCGACCACATCATTGGCCAGGAAGGACATGTGATTGTCCAACTCGCCGATGAGTTGCTTGTTCTCATCCAGCAGGGCGAACGAAAGTTGCTCGTTCTGCTCTCCGTGAACCATTAGGTAAGAAAGCAATTGCCCGTCCCTTTCTACAAGCGGAGCCACTCCTCGGGCCTTCTTGCCCGCAAAGGCTGCCAGGTAAGCGGCATTGTCCGGGATGGAACCATTGCAATTCTCCAGCGTACCGACGATGGACATGTTCTCGAAGAACTGCGCAGCTTGAACCCCTAGCTGGGCTTCCACTAATGCTTGCTCATCCCTTGCTTTTTCTAGTTTTTTGGCCACTCCGGCATCCAATTGCTGAGATTCGGGATACGTCAAAATGCCAAACTCCCGGGATCGCATCAAATACCCTTTCGTGGGCTCCAGAAAGGTCAGATTACCTCCCCATCCAAGGCCTTCTTCGTACACAGCAAAACTGCGCTGACCTTTGATGATATCTCCAGAGGCGGGAATATAATCGGCTAAAGCTTTACTTAACTCCATTTTTTCCAAAGAAATGAACCCTAGCCAGTTCCATTCGTCCGGCCAAATAACGATAAAATCATTTGCTGGTGAATCAAACTCACCGAGATAGGAGAAGGAACCCGCTTCCTGGATAAAGAGCTTGTAAAAATGGAGGCGATCAAAGCCCATGTATTCAGTTAAAATGCCTTCCCAACCGTTCGCTTCTGAATATTCATCAAAAGTGTACTGCCAGATGAGTTGGTCCCCATCTTTCAAAGGCAACCCATCCAGCGTCGCATTCACATCCTTCAAAACATCTGAAGTCAGTGGAAAAGAGATCCAGTTGACACCGGCATTCAATTGGTAGGACTGCTCAATACTGTTCGTTGCAGAGAAGACAACCGGTACGCTTCTGGTCCCGCGCATGTCATTATCTACAAATACCTCACCCTGTGGACTTACCGGTGCGTGAGTACTGCTCTCACTCGCATCCCAGATACGGAATTCCAGGGGCTCATTCGTTGTCGGATCGTTTGAAAATACTTCCAGAAATACCAGGTGCTTCTGGGCGGCTGCATCATAGGTAAGGTTCGCTACCCCTCGCACTTCATCGTTCACAAAAGCCGCCAGTCTGTCTTGCGTATCGGATGAAACAAGGCCGTCGATGTTCAACTCTCCAACATAAGTCATACTGTAGAGGAAGAGATTGGGATCAAAATCCCACACCGGTGGTCTGTTGATCACCCGGGTTCCGAAGCGGAGCAGTTCGGTGCCGCCTCGGTAGCTCGGGTTAATACCTGGATGTGTGACTAATTCGATGGTTTCACTGAAGTGACCGAGCGCTAAGGCGTCTCCTTCTATTTCAAACTGGATCTCTACCACCTCATTCGGTACCAGGTAGCCCGTATCCGGAAATACGCGCACCCATTCAGGCGCTCCTTGGATAGAGAACGGCATAGGTGAGCCGCTGCGGTTGTGGACCTTGGCGCTTACCCGGGAGGTTTCATCTTCGTACTTGGTAATGCCGATGCTGTCGGTCAGCCAGGCCAGTTCGTTGCGGTCGACGTAGAACTCCCATTTGATAGGTTCTGTGATTTTATTGCCTGTGAGGTCTTGCAGGCTACCCAATTCCACCCGCATCACCTTATTCTCAACCACTGTATTGTCGGTGATAGTCGGATTGATGATGAGCTTGTTTTCATAGCAGGTCACCTCTGCATGCGGATCGCCAATTAAGGTAGTGGCTAAGCCTGATACATACACCCCATTGGCTGCCTTTGCTGGGCTGCCCTTAGGAATAAATCCAACAACAAGACTATCGCAATTGATGACTTTATTAAAAGTAGCCGAAATCTCATCTCCAAAGTGGAACACTCCATCAGAAGGCTGGGTCAATCCTACGAGCTTAGGCGGCTCGCGATCAATACGGCCTTTGATAATCTCGGAGTAGCCGGGTTTGTCAGCTGCTGATCCATCACAAACGGCTACTGCATGGATCTCATAATCACCATCGGAAATCCCCACAGTTTCCCATTGGAATTGGGTAAAATCAGGATTTAACAATGTGGTATCAGAGCCAATCTCCTCTCTTGATCTTCCTTTGAAGCCTGTCCAATTGGGGTTGTACGCCTCGTAGGTTTGGCCGTCCGGTACCGGTAAATTAATCCAGGCTCCATCGCCGTCGGAACTTCGGTATTGCAAGCGGACTAACTTGAAGTCAGGCGCGCTCAGGTCATATCCCGAAATGGTTACCCGTCGAATGGTGCCCGGTTGAGCAGGATCGTTGTTGCGTACCACCCAGTTTTGCTGAGGTACATTGATATCCACTTCGCTGCATGGGCGGATAAAGTGTACATTCAAGTCGACTTTAGAAAAGAATAGGGAATCCAGATTATCGGCAGGGATGCCCAGTCCATAAGCTTGAGAGGCCTGGCATTCGGAATACAAAACAAGGCTTAATTTTTCATAATCATACTCCACCGGTCCGCGCTTCACGGTCACCGTAACGGGTATGGATTGCCCAAAAGGAATCGTATACCTAACCGGGTTCCCATTCAAGGTCGTCCCGTTGACTTGAATGATCGCTCCGTGAGGATTACTGGCTGCAATGGCTGACAATGCGTAGGTCATGTCTTCATTGGTGGCGCTTGTGTTACCTAAATTGAACTGGAACACAGCCGCCTCCTTACTCGGAATATTTACAGCTTCAAAGCTGGAGCCTTCCGCCAAAGCCAGGTTGGGATATTCCCGATTGGCCGTTCCCGGTTCCCATGGGCAGGAAGACTGTCCTGCTTGTAATTTGAAAACAGGTGTCTGATAGGTCGTGTCCATTCCAATGGCAACGGCAAATGCATCACCAATATCGTCATCGGATAGCACATATCCTGTTGCGACTCCCCCTTCATCATGATCTGTGCTTAAGCTTGCAGGAAATGAGTTTGAAGTTACTGCTCTAATCTCTCCTTCTAAACCCAAACCCGCAACGCTTCCTCCATAAAATACTTTGACCTCTCCCTCTACATCGATAAATTGATCTAATGTATTCGTATTGGATGAATCGATGGAGGTTTGATACTCAAAAGAAGCACCTGCATCGAAAGATTTATAGGTGTCGAAATTAACGCTGTTTTTCAAGGAATCATTTCTCGCTATCATCTTCTTCCAGTTTTCAACTGATTGCCTTGCCTCCAGACTATCCTGGGAGCTGCGATTCCCATTCGTATCAACTGCAATTTTTTCCAATAAGCGGACTACATTACTTTCAATTTGATACTGTGAATACATAAATGTGGTAGGCGTCAGGGGTTCTACCGTTAGAGATTCGCCGAGAGAGGCTTCGCATTTATTCGGATCAAAGCTTACCACATCGGCAATTCCTACCTGGATATTAATGCCCATTCCAACATAAACATCCGCATTCTTCCCAATAAACTGATCACTGCCACTAGTACTGATGCGCTCGTTGGTGCTCATACAAATTTCCAGTACATCGTCTTTTACATTTCGATAGCTAACCAGAGCGGATACTCCCCCTCCAATTTTGCTTTCTGTTTCAACCAGTGTACCTACACCGGCAGGCGCTGCCACTAATTTCACATCCGGCCCACTATCAATATCTACACCACCACCTCCACCAACAGACCATTCTCTGTAAAACCTGGTATAATTACAAACCTTAGTATTTTTTTCCCAGTAGGAATAACTGGCATCTCCAGGGGGATCCCTCAAAATTAGCCAGGGTTTTTGGGGAGATTTGGTGGTAAAAGTGGGGAGTTTGTTTAAAATACCCGTTACTATGGCCTGTACGGAAGAAGTTCCTTCCCTGCCTTTAATCGTCTTTCCCACCACCTGCAATGTTTTAAGGAATGGAGGTGATGAATTGGGTACTCCGACTTTAAACTCATATTCCAGCTTTTCGCCGCTAAGAATAGTATCCAAGGCAATGTCTGCCAGACCGTTAATAATCCGGATATTTCCGGTGTCCAATTTACAGATCCCATCATCTGATTCTGTTGCCACGTATTGCTCAAATAACTCGATCGTAACTTTCTGGCGACTATTTTGCTCCAAAACAATTTGGTCACAATCATCTGAAACAGGGTCTAAGCCCAGGATCCTCACTTGTGGCTCGGCAAAATAAATAAAGTCCACTATGGTATCTGTGCGGTCAGAAAGGTCAACGGTCACGCCTCCTTCTGTCTGGAAGGCCGCCTTGATCTTCGGATCTGAATGCTCTACCACTGCCACGGTAAGTGCTTCCAGCGGCGGTACATTCTCAAACTCATAGTTCCCTTCCTGATTGTCAATGGTCAACTGACGTTCAAAACAACCATCCGTTGAGCGGATCTTTACAATCGCCACAGTTCCCTGGCCTTCCCCTGGGGGCGCCTGAATGATCGACTTTTTACATTCTCCACCTGCCAATTGACCACTAATGGTCCGAGTCGTCACATCATTAAACAATACACCCGCAACCGGATTCACTACGTTCGTCACCTCCCAGGTGGCAGGCGAAAATTGATGATCTTCAAATTTAGGGCTTAATTCCGCAGTCGTTCCCGGATCAAAATCAATAGAAAATCGTCCGGTCGAATCGGTAAAAATAGCCGGGTTATAGGACTCGCCATTCACTAATATTTCCACATTCGGCGCAAAACAATCCGTTCCCTTGTATCGAACAAAACCCGCTACCGGCACTGTAGACCGGTCTACAAAATCCACCTGGTCTACCGAAGTGATACTCGGATTAAGCGTTACCTGCCTGCTCTTAGGAGTAAGAACATGTGGCGTGGTACTTTGATTAGGGGCAAAGTTGGTCCAGGAAGTCCCATAGCTATGTCCTCTTCCAGTCAAGACCGAACCCTGATTATTCAGCCGATTCCCACTTCCTTCATTTAAAGAAAAGTAAACACGTAAGCCGGGTTCTTGCGGATCCCTGGCATTATTCACATGCTCTTGTATCGTACTTTGATCTAATACATCGTCATAAACCGCTAATTCTGCGACCAAGCCTCCGAAGTGCTCCCTGGTGGTGGTATCTCCTGCCATCCGACCAGCCCCTAGGGTCCAGTTCTGCAGGCTGTCGGTCCAGTTGCCAAAGCTACTCGGAATGGAATACGGACTGCCAAATAGCTCCCCGTTTTTGTAAGTCTGAATGGTACCAGCGGTGCTGTCAATCGTAAAAGCCAGGTGTTGATAGCCCATACCCAATGAACCAATCGTGGAGCCGCCTCCACCACTTGCTCCAAAAAGACTTAAAGCTACCAGATTATCCGTTCCGGCCGGTATTAACCTGATCTCAAATCGATTGCCGTTCCAGTTCTTGGATAATACGGTTTGGTTACCATTCGGCCCTGCACTGTTGATCCAAAGCTCCAGAGTCGCATTTTTAGTCATGCCAAAATCGGGTAATTCCGCATAATCCTGTTCTTCCTTCACAAATTTTAGCGCCCGCTGAGCAAAAAAGTTTTTGGATGGATAGGCTAAAAAAGTGGTGCCGGTGCCGTAACTGGCCGCTTCAATGCGATAATAACCATCTTCATTCGTCACGCCTGCAATGCGCACGGGCGGACGATCTTCATCGAATTCGGCCCCGCAAAAATGGACCTGGCTGCGGTTGAACAGGTCAAAGGATTTCTGGCCCTGGCCTTCGTCGAATTTCCAATAGGCCTTTAAACCAGGTGTTAGTGTTGATGCCGTCCCGTTTTTGACATTATCAAAATCGAGTTCATCCAATAAGCGGTGATAGATGCGGAATTCATCCAGGCTTCCTTCCCATCCTCTCGTACCTGCCGCACCAAAATCAATTTCTGTGACCGAAGAGATCGGAGCACCGGGAGCCAAAGCTGCCAATTCGCCGTCGATGTAGAATCGATACTGGGTGCCGTCATAGGTCAAACCAACATGATTCCAGTCGTTTTGAAGCGTATCCGGGAAGGGCGCTTCCATGATAAAGTTGTTATCCAGATAGAGCGCTACTCCTGTACGAAATCCGCTTATCGGTCGGATGTCCAGCTGATGAGGGGCAAAATCCAGGATAGTAGCGGAGGCGGAACTGTCGGTTCTAGATAAGTCTGTTTTCATCCAAAAAGTAACACTCCAATGGTCCTGGGAGGGCAACAAGCTTGCCAGCCCAGTCCCGGCTGTGTCCACGTAGGCACCTCCGTCAAATCCAAATTTCAAGGAATAGCCCTGCATGGGGGTCAGCGTAATCAAGGCATCCGGTACCGGATTACCGCTGGCCGTTTGTACCACACCGGTTACCGTACCATTGGGTACCTGGAAGCCCAGGGCAGGGCCGAGAGGGCCCTCTCCATATTGGTTGACGGCACTAACGGTATAGTTGTAGGGAACGCCGGCAATGACATTGAAGTCATTGTAGTTGCGGATTTCCTTACCAACTTTTTCAATGAATACCCCATCGCGATAGATGTTAAAACTTTCAGGGGCTGGGCTAAGGGGGTCTACCGTCCAGGATACCCGGATGCGATCTAACAAGTCCCCCTGTGTGGCCCTCACTGTGGGGGCGGTGGGTGGCAGTAAAAAGCGCGTCCAAAAACCGAATTCCATGATATTATTCCGGTTCAAAACCTGGCCGACCAGTGGTTGACCAACGGTAATATCCGAACGTCTTCTGAAATTAAAGGCATTGGTCGTACTGCCGTAATCAAAAAGGACTTCCCCTTGGGTGATGACAGTCTCGTCCTGCTCCGGCTTACAATCTACCTGGGCCGAAAGCGGGATGGTTAATAATAAACACAGCAGCCAACTACTGCCGTAGAGGATATGATTTTTCATGCTCAATTAACTTTTTTAGGTGAAAAAATAGGTTTACCTGTTATCGTTAATTGATTCGGATGTAGATCCAGAAATTAAGATTCTTAGGTCGTGTTTCTTCATATCCTGTATTAATTATTTCATGGGTATGTTGGCCATCGTCGAATATTTTACCTGAAAAATTAACAGTATCATCTTCTTCATCAATAGATATTGCAGTAATTGGAACATCTCCAAAATCAAATTTTCTTTGTTCGACCGATCTTAAAAGGTGACTATGTGCTCCACCTTTATCTACAGTATGAGTGTGACTCTTCAAAGAATCTGCCTGCACAGTAGCAATAGGAGTACCAGCGTTTCTATCCGGGTCGTTATCTGCGCCATTTTCGAATTCCTGTGCACGAAGAAATAAACCTCCTGCATCGGGAATACTTGATACATATTTCTCGAGACTACTACCTGCAATCGAACGTCCATCCATCGGCACCCAGCAATCGCCGTTTTCCTTGGCAAAATCATCCGGGGCGAGTATGGAATATTTAATATCCCCCACCTGCCCTGAGCAGCCTTTTTGAGCTATCTGTTGTGCAGCATTCACAGAAATAGCATAAGGCGCATAGGTTAATTCGGTACGTGGATTTAATTCACGGCCACCTACTGTTACACCGAGAAAAAGCGGTTGATTAAAAATAGAAGCAGGAGATAAGGGTTCTACGCTTCCAAGGTTGTGGCTGTAGATCCCCCCTATCACCGGAACGGTTGCAGTCTCCTCCCAAAGAGCCTCATTATTTCCTTCATGGTACAACTTGAAAGTCAATTCTACTTCTCCATCATCTACGGAAGCGCCTGATGCGTCTTTTAAGGTTCCCTGAATGCTTATTTTTTGATTTTGGGCTGTTAAGGATTGGTTTAAAATGAAAAACAGGCCGAGGCCTAATAATAACTTAAAGGTAGATTTCAAATTCATGATCTATGGAATTAAATTAAGTGATAAAAAATAGTATAGGGTCTGTAGAAGATCGTTTCTACAGAGAAAAGGCTGTACCAGACTTAAATCGGTCGTTTAATCGGAGAAAGGTTGATTTGTTGATTGGATGACTGAGAAAAGCACAAAGGCTCGCATGGCCCCAGATCAGAAGTTGCTTAAGGTTTTTCTATACCGTAAAATTAGGAGACTCGAGGTGATATTTTCCGTCAAATGTGTAGCAATTTCCGTCAAAAAAGAAAAAAAAATAGGCGTTGAGTGGGGTTGTGCAAAAACGAGTAGCGATTTTTCGCACAACCCCAAAAAGAATAATTATTGCCTGACGATCTGGCGATTCACCATACCGCCTTCTCCAATCAACCGAATTTGATACACCCCTTTTGGAAGGGCACTTAAATCCAAGGTATAGGCATTATTATTGACTGCTTCATTTTGCAATACCCTACCCTGCATATTGAGCAAACGCAAGGTCTCTATCCTTACCGGTGCATTGATATTTACCTGGTAGGTAGCCGGGTTGGGGTAAACCAACAATTGGCCGGCCCAGGCCGGTTCATTGACGCCGGATACAAAATCAAAGCTGATCTCAGAGCAGGTAACCAGATAATAATTCTCATGATAAGGTGCTTCCTCGTCTACTTGGAATACAAATCCTGTGAGCTGAAAGCTGCTAACATCCGTTGAATTAATGTATTCGTTGAGGAAAGTGGTATCAATACCTGAAGCAGCAGTGGCAAAAACAGTAAAGGTCCCTCCTTCTGTTGGAAAGTTGATGAAATAATCTCCATCCTCAAAATCTACCACTTCAATCTGATCCTGAAGGCTCGCTGTTATTTCTAAAGTAACCAGCTTGTTTTCCAAGGATTCATTGAGCTCAGAAGTTGCGATCGGACTAACCAAGTTGTTATCCTGCGACACCAAAGTGATTTCGCTGGGATTAATACTCAAGTGACCGTCAATTTGCTCAATGATCCCTTCCACCATAATCTCATCTCCTTCCGTAGCCTCATAATCACCGATCACTTTGAAAGAGTTGACCAGCATCCCGTCTCCATTAGGCTCCAATATCCAGAAACTGTAGGTGTCCGATACATCAAAATCGATACAGTGTACAATTCCCTGAATGGCCACTTCCTGATTTATGGACAGGGCGACCCCGCTGGTATCATCTACTCCGTTAATGTCTCCAATTGGCGAAATCTCCAATTGTTTTTCCAACACTTTGATCTCATTACTGGCCGAGCCTTCACAACCTTCTCCATTAGTATAAGTATAAGTTATCGTATAGGTTCCGACCCCGCCCGCTGCCGCAGGGTCAAAGCTGTAAGTCATACCATTCCCATCATCCGTGACGCCAGGGCCGGAATACACCCCACCTGCCGGTGAGCCACCGCCTAGGCCCGTTTGAACGCCGGCATCTTCGAAAATGTCAGCCGGGGCGGTGAAGCTTACAGATGATGTATTGATATAAGTCAGATCAAGTTCCATGTATGGACGACATTCGATATCAGTCGGTGCAGGCGATAAAATGGCCGCATAGCGATTGTTTCCGTTAATGCCGTCTGGTGTAATATCCGAGAACACAGCAGTGGTACCACCATTTGTTAACTGATCAAATGATACGGTCCCAACAGTAGGAACACTGGAATAAGGAGGTCCTGAAGACGAAAGGTATTTAACAATCCTAATTCCAAAATCCTGATCGCCATTATCTGCCTTGGCCATATTTTCCAGTCCGCTAACGGTGATAGTGATGGTACCATCAGGACAAACTGGATTAGGCTCAATAACCATGCTACCAATAGTGGGGCAGATGGCCTCCTTAGGCACACCATTTATTACTCTGGCAAACAGATCGTCCTTATTATCGTCATCCTCATCCTTGTACACCAGCACAAAATCACCATTCACCAACGGGTGGATGGATTGAATGTTCTCCTCTTGTGCATCGTTGCCACTATTGGTTTTGGTCGTGCCGCAAAACGGCGTACCGTCATTATTAATGACCCGGTGGTATACATCTTTTTCTACATCACCCGGCCCTCCCTCAGATTCCCAGGCAATGACAAAGCCGCCGGCTAAGGTCGTCATAACGGGGCCAAAAGGAGACTGATTGCCGGTCCCTCCAGCATTGAAGTCGGAATAAGGCGCTACCACGCCGGAAACGGATAGGCCGGAAGAATTAAACACCCGGTAAAAGACTCCGGATTGATCTCCGTCGGCTCCATCTCTGGCAGCCCAGCACACGGCAAAATTACCATTATTAAGGGCTATGATACTAGGTTTAAATGACTGGCCGGCACTAAAGAAATTCGTATGTAAGCCCCCACTGACTTCAACACTGCTTCCTAATGCTACTCCATTAGCATTGTAGGTGCGAACAAAATAATCCACCGTACCGCTGGTACTTTTATACAAGACAGCGAAATTCCCGTCGGTAAGGGCAACTATTCCGGAAAGATCTCTTGCTTCTCCATTCTGGTCTTCATCCACTTGTGTGGTAGCTGAGACGGCCATGCCATTTGAATTATACACTCTGAAATAGACATCCTCACTTAATACGCTTGGCCCCGAACCCCAGGCCATGACCAAATTGCCATTCGGTAGGCCGATCACCCTGGAGCCAAAGGTAGCCTGATCGCCTGCTCCAGTCGGATTGATATCAAAATAAGGTGCCACCACACCGGTTAAAAAAGTACCGTTGGCCCTAAAGATCCGGAAAAAACCACCGTTTCCCTCTCCGTCAATTCCATCCCGTGCTTCCCAGGTCACGGCAAATTTGCCGTCGCTCAGTTCAGCCATAGCCTGGTCTATTACCGTATTTTGAAAGTGCCCATCATGAGCCCCCCCAGAAACATTGATCAAATTGCTGACAGCCATTCCCTGGGCATTGAAGGTTTGGAAAAAAAGGTCGTCGGTATTATCACCCGGTGCATCTTCGCCGATAGCAGTTAACATAACGAATTCGCCCGTACTGAGCGGCAGTATGGCCACCAAATTATCTTCCTTCCCATTATTATCCAATCGGACAGAGCCTGAAACGGCCCCTCCATTGTTGTTGTAAGTCCTAAAAAACACATCTTTTTTCTCTTCACCGGAACTTCCACTGGGTCCGGTATCTCCGGGGCCGTCTTCTGACACCCAAGCTACGACAAAGCCTGTCTGGAGGGCTACTACTTTAGGGCCAAAAGCGCCTTGATTTCCGGTGCCGCCGCCATTCACATCCGCATAAGGCATAATTACGCCGGAAACAGGGCTCCCATCAGCACTAAAAACCTGAAAAAATGCGCCTTCCCCATCGCCGTCAACGCCGTCGCGGGTTTCCCAGGCGAGTACAAAATTACCATTGCTTAAAGTCGCAGCGGCATTGGTATTGTCAACTCCCTGGAAGCCGGAATCGTGTCCTGTGCCTCCAAGGTTAATATTATCGGAAAGTGGCGTACAGGTTTGAGCCTGCAAAAAGGGGGTCCCAAGTATACTCAAGACAAACAAAAGTAGGATTCTATTTTTCATATAGATTAATTTTAGGTGAAGATGTCCATTGGTTGTTTTTTAAACAACTTTAATATAAAGATAAGAAGTGTGAAGTGACTTTATCCGTCAAAAAAGTAACCATTTGCGTCAATCTAAGCGTAACACAAGCTTCAGCTTGTCTGTCCATCAAGTTTATTGGCGTTAGCCGCGTAGCGCACGATTCAGCTTGCCCGTACCATTAGCTTTAGCTTGTATTAAAGGTTAAACTTTTTCGGCGGGCAGGGGATTTACCTTTTGGATTAGATTGGCGGTTTTTAATGGTTGTGTATTGATGTGTATGTCAACTTAAAAGTTGATGTACAGACAGACTGAAGTTTGTAGTACGGACAAACTGATTGGCGTTTAAAAAATAAGCGCCTAATCGGACAGCAAGCTTCAGCTTGCCAGGAAAGCGAGCTTTAGCTTGCTTCAATTCGGCGGTTAAAAATTAAACGCCAATAAGTTTGTGCTACGGTTAGATTTGGGAGGGTAGCTTACCGAAGCGTTTCTTGAAGCTCCTTGAAAAAGAACGGGGATCAGCGTAGCCCACCTTAGCCGATACGACCGATATGGAAGCCTGGCCATCACGGGCTTTCAAATACGATTCAAAAGACTCCAGCCATTCCCGGTCTTTCTGAGACAATAACGGTCCAGGGGCTTCGGAAGCATTATCATGCTCCAGGGCTTTAAGACGTTCCGACTGGTTTTTCAACAAATTCTCTATGCGTACCAGCAATTCTTCTTCTTCAAAGGGCTTGAGCAGGTAATCATCTACTCCTATACGCAATGCCTTGAGCTTGTCTTGCATTTCCGCTCGCGCCGTGAGCATGACCACAGGGATGTGCGCAGTTGTGTTGTTAGATTTAAGTTGTTCCAGGAGTTGATAGCCGTCCATGACCGGCATCATGAGATCGGAGAGTATGAGGTAAAATTTGGTCGTTGGTCGTTGAGTAAGCAATTCAAGGGCCTGTTGGCCATTGCCGACCGTAACGACCTCATACTTTTCGCTTAGGATCAGGCGGATATAGTCCTGCAAGTCGGGATTGTCTTCTACGACTAGAATACTAGGGCGGGGATTAGATGATAGATGTTAGATAACCTCTGCCGCCAAAGCGGGATTACCTGACTTCGTTTTGACTTCAGCAGGCAGGGAGGTTGGATGGTCAGTACTGGATAAATTTGTTAAAGGGCCTAGCCTATTACACTTCCGAAGGCAACTTTCCAAAGCGCTTCTTAAAACGCCTCGAAAAAGAACGAGTATCCCCGTACCCAACCTCTTCCGCAATTTTGGATACCGAATTATACACCTGGTTCTCCAATAGCCTGCGGGCTTCATTCAGGCGGACCTCCTGCAGATATTGATTGGGCGTCAGGCCGGTCAGGCGCTTGAGGTGGCGCAGCAGCGTGGACTCGCTCATCGAAAATTGATTGCCAAGGTAAGGCACAGAGAGCAAACTGTTAGATAGGTTTTGTTTTACATACTTTTCAAAGGATTCCAGCCATTGCCGGTCTGCCTGTGAAAGCATGGGCTCCTCTTTACCGGCAGGAGTTTCCAGGCTCAGCTCTTTTTGGCGAATGCTTAAATTCTTTAATAAATTCTCTATTCTGAGTAGCAGCTCTGTCTCATTAAAAGGCTTGATCAAATAATCGTCAACTCCTATCCGGAGCGCTTTCAATTTGTTGTCCAATTCAGCCCGGGCTGTCAGCATGACCACTGGAATGTGCGCAGTTGCATTGTTAGATTTGAGCTTTTCGAGTAGTTGAAAGCCATCCATGACGGGCATCATTAGGTCGGAAAGGATGAGATGATTTTGGGTACTGGGTTGTTGTTGAAGGAGTTCCAGGGCTTGTCGACCGTTTTCGGCAGTGACGACCTCGTACTTTTCACGGAGGATCAGACGGATGTAGTCCCGCAGGTCCGGATTGTCCTCGACGACGAGGATAGTGGGACGGGATTGGGTGTTGCCTTCCTTCACAAAGGCTTCGGCAGGCAGGGAGGTTGGATGGTTTATTCCGGAAGAATTGCTTGGAGGAGCCAGATTGCCGGAAGTAATTTGAGGCCCGTCATCATTTCTTTGGCGCTTGTCTTTCCATCCTGTTTTTTCGGGATCAACTAAAGCAACCGGGAACCCTAACGTAAAAACCGAACCCTGCCCTAAAGCGCTGTCTACCTCTATTTGGCCCCCGAACAATTCCACATATTCTTTACAGAGTGCCAGGCCGATGCCGGTGCCGCCTTCAGCAATTTTATCCGGCCGGCTTGTTTGAAAATAACGATCAAAGAGGTAGGGCAAATCGTCGGGGTGTATACCCCTCCCGGTATCGGAAACCCTCAGCTTAAGGTATTTATTTTCTAATACGGCCTCAACCCGGATCTGGCCGTTTTCAAATGTAAATTTAAAGGCATTGGACAATAAGTTAGACAAAATCTGCCGGCATTTTCCCTGATCGATTGCAGCGAATTGGTTCTTTGGGATGGATACCTGATAAGAATAATCGATCTGCTTACTCTCAGCCAGTGATTCGAACAAAGCAAGATGTTGGCGAAAATAACGATTCAGATTCGTTGCTTGAAAATGCACTTCCATTTTGTTCAGTTCCAATTTTCTCAAATCAAGAATATCATTGATCAATTGGTGGAGTTGCTGTCCATTCCGCTTTGTCATTTGCAGTAACTGACTTTGCTGTTCGGTCAGTTGTTTGCCCTTAAGAAGCGTATTGACGGGGCCCAACATCAGGGTAAGCGGCGTTCGCAATTCATGGCTGACATTGGCGAAGAAGCGAGATTTCGCGGCGTCCAGGCTTTTCAATTGCTCAGCTTGTTGATGAATGAGCTGGTTTTGGACGGCTAGTCTTTTCTTTCCACGGTTTTGTTGATAAAAACCTATAAAAAGCCCCACAGCCAGTAGTGAAAACATCAACGCGATGATAAAGGAATTGCGCAACTGACTGTTTTTCAGCTGAATGGCTAAAGTCTGTCTTTCTTTTTCAGCGGTTAACTGCTCGGTGGTTCGCTGTAAATAGTACTTTTTTACATCAAAGTCCGATGAGACGCTGTCCATTTTAGCCTGGGTGGCATACATATCTCTCATCAATTGAAGGGCATCCTCGAAACGCAGCTCCTTTTCAGCTATTTTTGATTTTTGCTCAAGAATATTGACGGTATGACCGTGCATATTAAATTGATTAGAAATAGTAAATGCCGTGTCAAGGTAATTCAAGGACGAAGCATTATCTCCACGTTCCGCTTCCAGTTTGCCAAGCCGGAGCAACACATATACCTCCAACCAGGTATCGAAATGGGCCCGGTGCCGCATTCTGGCAATACCAAGTGCTTTCTGATAAAGCGCCGCGGCCTGGTCATACTTTTTTTCCATCCTAAGCAGGTCAGCCCGACCACTGGCAGCATGCAATGCATAACGAGATTCGTCGGCTTTTATCGGATCAGAAACTGGGATTTGTTCTAACTCAACGATAATTTCAGTCAGCTTATCCAGGTACCCAAACTCTTCATAAAGATATTTAAGCCTTGTTCGTAAGAAATTAGCAGTTTCTGTCAAATTCAGGTCTATAGCCTTTTTTAAAAGCCCTTCTACCTCCGGCAAGATTTGATCTGTTTCATTCAACTGCCATGCCCGCGATTCCAAAATGTGCACTTTGGTACGAATAACCTCAGCCTGGTTGCCGGATCGCTCGTACAATTCCAATAATTCCTGCCGCAAAATAATGTTCATCTGGATATCCTCAATGAAATTGTATAGCTCGATCAATGCTTTCAGAGCATAAGCTTCAGCATCCATGTCCTTTTGAGCCCGCGCAAGTTTCACCATCTCTTCCGCAACAGGTATGGCTACTAAAAATTTGTTGCGGTACTCCAAATTTTCTAAAATACTCCGGTAAGTATTAAAAAGACACTCATATTCCTGCCCACAATGCTCTTGAACTTCTTGGAGAATAAAGTTACTGAGATCATCTGTCTGAACATGAGGCAAACGGATCTCCACCCGACTCCAAATTTCCTGGGCCGCATCTGTAGCCGGCAGGTCCGACTGAGATTGGACCTGGCTTGAAAAACATACAAACGGGATCATCAAAACCAGTACACTTGTAAGGGTAAACGTCTTGCGCATTTGAAACAGCTATTTTTTCAACAGGGTATAAAAACACATTCACATAGTTGGTTCATGCTTAATACGGGGAGGAACCTCCAAGATAAAAATAATACCATTAACTTTCATTAAAACATAAAAATAATACATATAAGTGTATTAGTTTTTTTATTCTATAAGTGTAGAGGAGGTGAATACAAGGCTTGACAGCGGAGAGCTTATGAAAGCCCCCTCTGTTGAGAAGTTAGCAAAAACGAAGGTTCGGAGGTACGAGTAATATGGGTGAGTCCGTCACGAAATACAAGATGTTCTTTATACAAACTGGTTTGCTGATTCATTCGAAGATTATACCGAAGTCCTGCCTGAACTGAAAGCCTTGAATTAAAAGCCGCTCCAGCTGGGTTATATTACCTAAATGCCCAGGTAGGCGACACTACCCCCTATTAAAATTCCCACGGCTGTTTGGAGTTCATTTTTTAATCGCCGAATAAGCTAAACCATCATACTAGCTAAAGCTTATGGTACGGGCAAGCTGAAGCGTGCGCTACGATTCGGCGATTAATTTTGTCCCCGTACTAAGCTGCGGCCTTTTGAATTACTTCTTCTTCTTCCAACTATCCTTCAGTGTCACCGTCAAATTAAACACCGGCTTATCTACTGAAGAGTCAGAATCGACACAGAAATAGCCTTTGCGCATGAATTGAAGGCGTGTACCCGGCTCAACCGTTTTCAAACTGGGCTCTACAAATACATTGTTATTCACTTTTAAAGAATCTTCATTGAAAAATTCCAAAAAGTCCTTATCCTCATGTGCCGTGGGCGTCTCATCCGTAAACAGCCGATCGTACATTCTGACTTCTGCCTTCACAGCATGCGGGATGGATACCCAGTGTAAAGTTCCTTTTGCTTTGATGCCGGAAGTATCTGAACCTGAGCGGCTTTCAGGGTAATAGGTACAATAAACTTCCAGAATCTCGCCCGTTTCGGGATCTTTCTTGTAATCCTCACAGTGTAAAATGTAGGCTCCTTTCAAACGTACATTGCGTCCAGGTCCCATACGGAAAAATTTCCTGGGAGGATCCTCCATAAAGTCCTCTCTTTCAATGTACAATTCCCTGGAGAAAGGTACTTCCCGGCTGCCGCTGTTTTCATCCTCCGGATTATTCTCCATCTCCATCATTTCTGTCTGGCCTTCCGGATAGTTAGTGATGATCAGTTTTAAGGGATTCAAGACCCCCATTACGCGGTCCGTTGTTTTATTGAGGATTTCCCTTACAGAAAACTCTAACAACTCTATTTCAATCACATTATCTCTTTTCGCCACTCCTGCCCGGTTACAGAAATTAACGATCGCCTCAGGCGGATAGCCTCTTCGGCGCATCCCGGCAATGGTAGGCATACGGGGATCATCCCAACCGCTGACCAAGCCGTCTTGTACCAGTTTGAGCAGCTTACGCTTACTGGTGATCATGTACGAGACATTCATTCTCGCAAATTCGATCTGGCGGGATGGGAAGATTTCCAGTTTTTCTATAAACCAGTCGTACAATGGACGATGGTGGATGAACTCCAATGAGCATAAGGAGTGCGTCACCTTTTCAATGGAATCCGACTGTCCGTGCGCGAAATCATACATCGGATAGATGCACCATTCGTCTCCTGTGCGATGATGATGTTCGTGCTTGATACGATAAATGATCGGATCGCGCATATGCATATTAGGAGAAGTCATATCGACCTTAGCGCGCAGCACCCTGGAACCGTCGGGAAATTCTTCATTTTTCATCCCCTCAAAGAGTCGAAGGTTTTCCTCCACGGAACGACTGCGGTAAGGGCTTTCGATTCCAGGTTTACTTGGGTTTCCTTTCATCTCAGCGATCTCTTCAGGACTAGAATCATCCACGTAGGCCAGGCCTTTTTTGATAAGGTCGATGGCAAACTCGTAAAGTTGGCCAAAGTAATCGGAGGCAAAATACTCTCCATCCCACTCATAGCCCAGCCAACGAACGTCATTTTTGATGCTTTCCACGTATTCGGTCTCCTCCGTAGTCGGATTGGTATCGTCAAAACGAAGATTGCATTTGCCGTTATATTTTTGAGCAATCCCAAAGCTAACGGTGATGGCTTTGGCATGACCAATGTGCAGATAGCCATTGGGCTCCGGTGGGAAGCGCGTTTGGATGGCACCACCGTGCTTACCACTTTTCAGATCTTCTTCTACGATTTGCTCAATGAAATTGAGGGATTTTTCTTCTGTTTTTTCGTTACCCATAAAAAGTTTTTTCTGAGGCTGTCTCATAACTCCTTCGTCGTTATTCGACGCCCAATTATTTTCTTTTTGGGAGGTGTTTGTTTATTAAAAACAAAGTTTTTAATAAACAAACACCTCCCAAAGAAAGAATATTGGCTGGCGGAAAAGGCCGTAGGTCTTTTGAGACAGCCTCATTTTATAATATTACATTCTCTCCGGCATGTCGATGCCCAATAAGTACATACCTTTTTTCAACACTTGTGCGATGGCCGTACTCAATTTTATTCTAAAGGCCTTGGCCGCTTCCGTATCTGCGTTCAGGATCGAATGATCGTGATAGAATTTGTGGAAGGATTTGGCTAAGGTATAGCAAAAATTGGCAATGGTGGACGGATCATAGTTTTCGGCCGCTTCTTCGATTAGGAAAGGAAACTGGAACAGCTGCGCCAGCAGATCTTTTTCCTGTGTTTCCAAAACGGTGTATGCTTTTGAAGCCTCGAGATCAATCCCCATTCCTTCTCCTTTTCTCAAAACTGAGCGCACCCGTACATAGGCGTTTTGAACATACGGCCCTGTTTGGCCCTGCATATCCACTGACTCTTTGGGATCAAACACCATGCGTTTTTTCGGGAACACCTTAATGATAAAAAACTTCAAGGCCGCCATCCCGATCTTCCAGATGATATCCTGCTGCTCTTCTTCGCTCAAATCACTGAGTGTACCCCGCTCCCCTGAATTCCCGCGGGCCTCTCCCACCACCTCGGCGATGAGGTCATCGGCATCGACCACCGTTCCTTCCCGTGATTTCATTTTGCCGGTAGGCAGGTCCACCATACCGTAAGCCAGGTGATACAGGCCGTCGGCATAAGGCTCTTCCAGTCGCTTCATGATCTCAAAAAGCACCTGGAAGTGGTAATTTTGCTCATCGGCTACCACATACACCATTTTATCTACGCCGTAATCCCGGTAACGTTGCATGGCCGTACCGATGTCCTGGGTAATGTAAACGGAGGTACCGTCACTTCTCAGGACCAGTTTGTGATCCAGCTTGGCATCTTCCAGATCTATCCAGACGGAATTATCGTCTTTTTGGTAAAAAAGTCCTTTATCCATTCCTTTTTGCACCACTTCTTTACCAAGCAGATACGTTTCTGATTCGTAATACAATTTATCGAAGCTGACGCCCATTTTTTCATAGGTTTCGTCAAAACCTTCGTACACCCAACTGTTCATTTTTTTCCACAAAGTCACTGTTTCTTCATCCCCTTCTTCCCACTTGATCAGCATGGCTTTTGCTTGACGGCCCAGACTGCTGTATTCGTTGAAGTAGGTGTTTTTAAAGGCTTTGAAGAAGGCATCTGCTGATTGTTCTTCCTTGCTTTTTTCTTTAAAAATAGCTTTAGCTTCCTCCGTTTTCTGCCAGGCCTTGTATTCCTCTTTAAATTTTTGTTCAAAAAGAACGTAGTAATCGCCTACGAAATGATCACTTTTGACACCGGTCGATTCCGGAGTAGCGCCATTTCCAAACAATTTCCAGGCCAGCATACTTTTGCAAATAGCGATGCCCCGGTCATTCACAACCTGCACCTTAACCACCTCATAGCCGGCTGCTTCCAGTATTTGCGAACTTGACCAGCCCAACAGGATATTCCTGATATGGCCTAAATGCAGCGGTTTGTTGGTATTCGGAGACGAAAATTCTACCATCACTTTTTGTCCCTTGGGCGGCAGCTGTCCATAATCGTCTTTCGGATAGATCTCCTCCAGAAATTCCAGCCAATACTGATCGGCCACTTGGAGGTTCAAAAAGCCCTTGATCACATTAAAATCTTCCAGCTGCACTATTTCCCGGACCAAATATTGCCCCATCTCTTCCCCCACCTGCTCAGGTTTTTTACGAGCCATCTTTACAAATGGAAAAACCACGATCGTGTAATCGCCCTCAAACTCCTTGCGGGTATTGTTCATGGTAATCTGTTCGGCTGTGATCTCGGCTCCGTAAAGGTCTTTTACGGCCTTGATAACGCCTTGCTGTATGATGTCGATGATGTTCATTGTTTCGTTGTCGGTTGAAAATTGTCGGTTGTTGGCAGGAGGTTCTTTCCCCATTTTAAAAAGAAATAATCCCCTTTTTCTCAAGAAAGTTCCAAAGTTATAAAATGGCAGGGAAGTATACTAAGTACTTTACCAATAATTAAACATGAATCATGCGAATCATACCGGATTTTTGAGGCAACTTCTAAAGTTTTGCTTTTCAATTATATAGTTTTGTTGTTCGTTGTTCGTTGCTCGTTTAATCGCGAACAACGAACAACGAACAACGAGCAACGAACAACGAGCAACGAACAACGAGCAACGAACAACGAGCAACGAACAACGAGCAACGAGCAACGAACAACGAGCAACGAACTGAAAATCAAGGTTTAGTTGAATAGTCTATTTTCTTAAACCCTCTATTAAAAAATAGGGGACGACTCCTGTTTATTGATGTTGAAAAAAGCTAAAAATGGTTTTCCCATAATGCCGCTCCTGGAAATAATTCGGATGCCCGGTATAAGAATGGTTGGGATTGTGCTCCATGACGAACCAACCATCTTCTTTCAACAGATCCTTCTCGAAAATCAGATCAGGAATCGAGTCGATGGTTGGTAAAGCATAGGGCGGGCCGGCGAAGATATAATCGAACTGATCGGTACAATAATCCATGAACTTAAATACATCGGATTTCACGATGTGGAGTTGATCCTCAATGTCCAATTCTTTAGATAGCTTTTTGACAAAAGAAACCGCGCCGTAGAATTTATCGACATAGGTTACGTCTTTACAGCCACGGGAAATGAACTCATATGAGTGATTGCCAGTCCCCCCAAACAGGTCCAGCATTTTTATTTCATCAAAATCCAGGTGATTCATGAGGATGTTGAAGAGCCCCTCTTTGGCAAAATCCGTCGTAGGGCGGGTCGGCCAGTTTTTGGCCGGCGGGTTAAAACGTCTGCCTTTAAATTTTCCACCGATGATTCTCATACACAAGACTTTTAGTTCAAAAACAGGCTGGAAAAGAGGTCAAAAAATTGATATTCGGCGATGGCTTTGGTTTGAGGTCCCTTTTGTAGAAATGCAGGGGCATTCAGATAGTGAACATGCCGTACGTATCGGTAAAGCTGTTCATACAGGCTGGAATCCATGTGGATATTCCCACAAACCTGTACAGGCTGAGTAAGCGGCGACAAGCCAAATTGTTCGAATACCAACATAATATAATAGACAAAATCCTGTGCAGAATGATAAGTATTATGGGTAGCGACCAACAAGTTTTTGCCTTCAAATAAATAAGTCCTTAAATAATACTTATCTACATGAATAAAAAACTGATGCCCCTTATTCTCTCTGGTAGCTATCTGATGAGTGGCCAGCAGCATCGTTCCGTTCATATTGAAAATACGAGCAGAGGTAAAATGCCGTTTGATCAGGTCAGACACTTGCTTGTCAACACTATAGACCAGACGGCTATGCAGGGCCCCAAGTTTATCCGTTCGTACTTCAAAGGGATCAGCGGTATCCGAAAGATGGAGAAGCATATTTTTCCGATCTTTTTCCGAATACAAGCGTTCCGGCACGAGGGTGAAAAGCGGGCTGTGTATCCCCAGTTTAATGTTACGAAAACGAGATTTTAAGAGATGATGTTTGCTCAGGTAGTTTTCCAGAGCAGTCAGCGGATAATGTTTTGCCTGATAGGGATGCTGCTGCTCCGGATAAGGGAATTGGGCCAACACCAGGATCTGTTGTTGGCCATCTGTTATCATATATACAAAACTGTCCATCCCCAGCAGGATGGACAGTTCGTATATAGGAGTATTTTTTTTATTAAAGGTATCTTCAATAAATTCGAATGGAATCATTCCCAATTTCCTGATAAGTTAGGCGCATTTAAGTTACCAAATTTAATGACGCTATTCGGGTTATACCCCTGGTCATATCTCTTAAATCGAGGATCACTAAACCTTCCCATGAAGTTGGACCGTTGCGTACCTACCTCTACTACATTCACGGTAGTAGACTGGTAGCTGGTAGTATCGGCCGCGATATCAAACTCTACACCACCGCTAAAGGGAACAAATCTAAGGGAATCCAGGTTCATCCCTAGTGCACGCACAGTATCGATGGCAGGCTGGTAAGTGGTATCATAAGTGATCACACCTGTAAAAGCGGGATCATCAGGGTCACCGATCACGGAAACGATCTGGAACTGCCCTGTTCTCAACACCTGGTTGAGGGTGTCGAAATTAGGAGCAAAACGTCCGGTAATATCCCGGTAGAACTCCTGTGCGGTACGAATGTCCATAAGACGGTCGATAACCGCTCTTTCTCTTTTTTCCTTTTCGGCTTTGAAAGCGATAGGCTCGCGAATACTACTGATGAGTACCCAAATAAGGCCCACAACTATAGCAGCTAGAATTAGGTTGATAACTAATCTCATCTTTCGGTTTGTTTTGATGCAATTATAAGGCTTTTTATCAAAAAACTATGATTTAACCTCTGCAATTTTACGGAAATTGCCTGATATCTTTGACAAACCAAAGAAAAATTTAGTGAACTAGCCTTTATTCAAAACGAAGATTAGGCTCCGATCTTGAAGTCTCCATCCATAGTGGCCCCTTCATCTACGATCAGATTTTTGGCCGACAGATTACCCGTTACACGAGCGGTAGATTCCAATTGGAGGGTTCCGGAGATGATCATTTCGCCCTGCACTTCTCCCATCACAAAGGCATCGGAAGCCTTTATCTTGCCTTCAACCCGTCCTTTGGCACCTATTACGACCTTTTTGTCGCAAATGACATCTCCGATCAGAACGCCATCCAGACGGATGCTTTCAGAAGCCTTGATGTTGCCTTGGATCTGCGTACCTTTGGCAATGACACAATTGAGTTTAGAATCTTTAGCTAAAGTTCTTTCTTTGGTGGAAACAGAGGGCATTTCTCTTACTGCTGTTGCTGCCATGGGTGTTATTAATTGTACCGGTTAATAATATATTTTTGAATTACTATTTTTGCCTCGATTAAAAGTATTGGAAACCCGACTTAAAAAATCAGAAGGTTAGAACAAAGCACACACTGCACAAGTTACATTGTATGGTTCTGGCGATTGGTCGTCTGTATTAATTACGTGTGGAAAATTGAAAAGATTCACAAAACGTGCTCTGACCATAAATATAATTATTTATTATCTATTAAAGCAACTATGAGCGTAAATATTTTAGCAATTGAATCATCTTGTGACGATACTTCGGCCGCCATTGTGCAGGATGGGAGTGTTTTGAGTAATGTGGTAGCCAACCAGGAGGTTCATAAAAAGTATGGAGGGGTGGTTCCGGAGGTCGCTTCCAGAGCACACCAAGAGAACATCATTCCTGTGGTGGATGTAGCCTTAAAGGAAGCCGGACTGGCCGCCGGGGATCTCTCAGCTGTGGCCTTCACCCGCGGGCCCGGCCTGATCGGCTCTTTGATCGTGGGAGTTTCTTTCGCCAAGGGGCTGGCTATGAGCCTGGGCATTCCATTGATTGAAGTGAATCATATGAAAGCTCATGTACTGGCTCATTTTGCAGAGCCCCCCTACCCCAGTTTTCCTTTCTTATGCCTGACCGTTTCGGGCGGGCATACCCAAATCGTGCTGGTCAAAGATCATTTCAGCATGGAAGTACTCGGCCAAACAATCGATGACGCGGCCGGCGAAGCTTTCGACAAAACGGGCAAGCTACTCGGCCTGGACTACCCTGCCGGTCCTCTCATTGACCGATACGCCCAGCAGGGACAGCTCGTCTTTGATTTCCCGGAGCCCCAGGTGGATGGACTGAATTTTAGTTTCAGCGGGCTAAAAACGTCTATTCTGTATTTTCTCAAAAGGTCGATCAAAGAAGACCCTGATTTTATCCAAAAAAACCTGGCTGATATTTGCGCCTCCGTCCAGCATCGCATTGTCCAGGTCCTGATCAAAAAACTGATTCTGGCTACTGATGAATACAAGATCACACAAGTGGCCCTGGCAGGCGGCGTCTCTGCCAATTCAGAACTGAGAAGCACCCTCGAACAAACCGGAAAAGAACGGGGCTGGACCACCTTTATCCCCCAATTCGAATACTGTACCGATAACGCGGCCATGGTTGGAATAGCGGGTTATTATAAATATTTGAAAAAGGAATTTACCGAACAGGATATCGCGCCAAAGGCGAGGTGGCAAATTGGGTAAAATATCGTAAATTAGAGGAAACATCCCCCCACCGCAAAATCCCTAAAAAATCACTCCTATGAGAAACCACACCAAAGGATGGGTCACTCCCATGCTTATACTATATTGGGGGCTCCTGTTTTCCACAAATACCCAAGCGCAGGTATTTGTCAACCTTAATGCCAGCGGAGCAAATAATGGTACCTCCTGGGCCAATGCCTACACGAACTTGCAAACGGCACTGGCGAATACCCCCTCCGGAGAGATCTGGGTAGCCCGCGGCACTTACCAGCCCGTTGAATGTAATCCCTGCTCTCAGGCCGACAAAGAGATTTCCTTTCAAATCCCTCCGGACGTACAGCTTTACGGAGGCTTTGCAGGCACAGAATCCATACTTTCTCAAAGAGACTGGCTCGTCAACCCGACCCTATTAAGTGGAGATATCGGAACGCCACGAGATAGCACGGATAATTCCTACAAAGTTGTCGTAGCCGAAAATTCCACTCCCAATACCATCCTGGACGGTTTCATCATCGAAGAAGGCAATGCCGACGGCTCCTTTGGTTTCAGTTCGGGTGGTGGTTTGTACATGGATGCTAATCCCGGCGGAACAGCTGACATGCAAGTCCGCAACTGTACATTTCGCAATAATTACGGCGGCGGTGGCGGCGGCCTGGCGATTGACTGCGTATTGGGAGGAAGCAGTCGCGCCTTTGTGTATAACTGTATCTTTGAGGGGAATACCGCTTCCCTGAGAGTGGTGAGCACCGGAGCGGCTGTATTCATCCAGGGAAATGCCGGAACACTCATCCAACCCCGCTTTGTCAAATGTACTTTTCGCAACAACTTCTGCGCCAATGATGGCGGCGCTTTTTCCGCTACCCCCACCGGAGAAGGAAGTCTGCTGGCCTTCGAGATCGACAGCTGTCTTTTTGAAAACAACCGGGCTACCGACCGGGGAGCAGCCGTCTGGTATCGTATGAGTTCTCAGGGGCGGTCAGCTGTGTCGATCAAAAATTCTCAATTTATACAAAACACGGCCGGCGGGCAGGGAGGAGCCATCTATGCTCGCTCCAGTTTCGGTAATATCGCCAATGATACCATCATCAATTGCCTGTTTTCTCAAAACATGGCTGACGGAAGTAGTGACTTTAATGACGGTGAGGGGGGTGCTGTTTTTATTCGGGGCTCTCAAGATGGAATTCGTAATCATCACATTATCAACTGCGCCTTCGATCGTAATTTTGCCGAAGGTAAGGGAGGAGCTATTGGAACAACCTCTTTTTTCTCTTCAGCAGGAGAATGTAATATGGTTCTGCTCAACTGCACCTTTTCCCGAAATGCCACAAACGGCTCTGGAGGCGCCCTTCATGTGGAGGGAGAACAGGGCATCAATAACAACTTGCTTGCTAATAATATTTTCTGGCAGGATTCAAGTGAAATGACAGCCGACGAGGTTTTCAACAATGCAGGAAACGTGGCCGCTTTTTCCAATAATTTTGACGGAGGTCTTCCTCCCAATGTAACGGATGGAGGTAAAAATACAGCCTTGGACCCTCAATTTGCCAGCCCTGAAAACGGCGATCTTCATCTGCTCAGCTCTTCCCCTTTGGTTGACGCCGGCGACAACGTTAGCATTGCAAATATTACCGCGACGGATCTCGATGGCAACAAACGAATACATAACGGGACTGTCGACCTGGGAGCCTACGAAATAGGTGTTATTTATGTCGACCTGACGGCCACCTCCGGCCGCCAAAACGGAACCTCCTGGGAAAATGCATTCCTGACCGTCCCCGAAGCGCTCGATGTGGCCCGCTCCGGCGATCAGATCTGGGTAGCGGAGGGGACCTACTACCCCACCGACTGCCCGGCCTGCACCGAGTCAGACAAGGAAGTTGCCATGCGTCTGGTTCCGAATGTGGAGCTGTACGGTGGCTTTCAGGGTAATGAAACTCAGCTAGAGCAGCGAGACTGGGCCGCCTTTCCAACTATTCTGAGCGGAGACATTGGAGTTCCGGGCGATAGCACCGACAATTCCTACAATGTCTTGATCGCCAAAAACTCCACGGTTCTTACCATCCTGGACGGCTTCATCATTGAAGAAGGAAACGCCGACGGTTCTTTTGGTTTCAGTGCCGGCGGCGGCTTATTTTTGGACGCCAATACGGGAGGTACCGCAGACCTCCAAGTCCGCAACTGCAGCTTTCGGAATAATTACGGTGGCGGCGGCGGTGCCCTGGCCATCGATTGTGTGCTGGGCGGGAGTAGTGAGGCACTCTTCTATAATTGTCTCTTTGAAAAAAACACGGCTTCCTTAAGAGTAGTAAGCACAGGTGCGGCGGTGTTCATGCAAGGCAATAGCGGCGCTATTTTAAAGCCCCGTTTTGTAAAATGTACGTTTCAAAACAACTACTGCGCCAATGACGGCGGAGCGTTTTCCGCTACCCCTACCGGAGAAGGAAGTCTGCTGGCCTTTGAAATTGATAGCTGTTCGTTTATTAATAATCAAGCTGGTGACCGCGGCGGAGCCGTCTGGTACCGCATGAGCTCATTCGGATTATCGCAGGTAGTGATCAAAAACACTGAATTCCTTTCCAATGTAGCCGGAGGCCAGGGAGGTGCCATCTTTGCCAGAAGTAGTTTTGACAATGTATCCAATGACACCATTATTAATTGTGTGTTCCGGGAAAATCTAAGTGACGGCTCCAGTACCGTCAACGACGGTGAAGGCGGAGCGATATATTTGCGAGGCACACAAAATGGAAGCAGAAATCACCACATCATCAACTCCGTTTTTGAGGGAAACTTTGCCTCTGAACGAGGCGGAGCCATTGCTACGAATTCTTTTTTCACGGAACCCGGCAGCCTGCAGGCTGATATCATTAACTGCACTTTTTATCAAAACTCAGCCGGCGATGATGGCAATGCGTTTTATTGTGAAGCCTCTCAAGGTAATCATCAGCTTAATATTGTCAACAGCATTTTATGGAAAAACGAGGGCTCCGGTTTGCAAGTAGAAATATTTAATAATGGAGGCAGCGTATCAGTAGCTCACAGCAATGTTACCGACCCTCTCCCCGACAATATAAGCGACCTTGGCAACAACCTTTTTGAAGACCCCCAGTTTATTGATCCGGATAACGGAAACCTCCAAATATCCTCTTGCTCTCCCATGATCGATGCGGGAGACAATACAGCCCTTCCCGAAGACCGAATCGATATCGACCAGGATAGCATTTTTTTCGAATCAATACCATTAGACTTATTAGGAGAAAACCGAATTTTTAATGACATCATTGACTTAGGAGCTTATGAATGGGGCGGCACACCTCCAGTTCTCAGCATTTCCATCAACAGCTCTCAGGTCAATTGCAACAACCTTTGTGAAGCCGGCGCTACGATCGAGGTGCAGGGGGGCGTTTCGGGCTATCAATTTCAATGGTCTGACGGACAAAACACCGCCACTGCTCAGGGACTCTGTGCTGGTACTTATTACCTGACGGTTACGGACGCCGCCAATTGCATGCTGACAGATTCCGTGATTATTCGTGAGTTTCCAGTTCTTGAACTACAAACCACATCTGATACCAGCATTTGCTCAGGAGAACCCCTGATCCTCACAGCCGAAGCAAGCGGAGGAGCCGGAAATTATACTTATTCATGGAATCAAAATCTCGGAATGGGAGCTACTCATGAGGTCTCTCCTGCTGAAAGTACAACCTATACGGTCGAGGCGGTAGACAGCAATAATTGTCGCCTGGAAAAAAGTGTGAGGATCGACATTGATCAAAAACCCTTGATTGAATTAGCAGACACCTATAGCTTTTGCCCCGGATTATCTGTTAACCTGGACCCAGGAATTTTCTCCTCCTACAAATGGTCCAACGGCGATACTTCCCAACAGCTTCTTATCGATCAAAAGGGAAGTTACAGTGTCATTGTAACAGATGAAAATGGTTGTTCTGCTCAGTCAAGCTTTGAGATCATTGAATTGGAAAGTCCTGAAGTTAGCATTTTAGGAGACTCCATCACTTGCGAAGGTAAAACAACCACCCTGGATGCAGGAATACATGAGAACTATGCCTGGTCAAGCGGTGAAACAACTGCTCAGATCGTAGTCAACTCACCGGGAGTATATGAAGTCAGTGTAAGTGACGGGAATGGCTGCCGGGGAGTAGGAAGCATCGAAATCGAACGGCTCGGCCCTCCGAATCCGTCGATTAGCGGTAACACCTCTTTTTGCCTGGGTGGGCAGGCCGTTTTAAAAGCCTCGGATGGCTTTGTTTCCTATCAATGGTCGGATGGAAGTACCAATCAGGAATTGAGGACTAATCAAATCGGTACGGTCAGCCTGGAAGTGGTGGATGAATTGGGTTGTGTAGGTAATACTTCAATTGAAATCGACTCGGACGCAAGCCCACCTTCCTTAAGCCTGGATACCAACAGCTTAGTCATCACTTGTGCGCAGGAATGCCTTGAGCTGGCCGTAAATGTCAGCGGCAGTATCGATTATTCGGTCAACTGGTCGAGCGAGTCGGGCTTGTTTGCCTCCCCGCCGGATGCACTGACCGTGGAGGTCTGCCGTGCAGATAATTACTTCGTCCAAGTCAGAGACAAAATTACTGCCTGCCAAATAAGGGAGACGGTACCAGTAAGAGAGAACAAAAATGTACCCCTTATTGAGCCCCTGGAAAATCTGCCGGTTTTTGAGTGTAATACGGAAAAAATTAGTTTGAGCCCAAGTATTTCAGAAGACGTAACACAAATTCAATGGTCTACCGAAAACGGGGGGACCATAAGCCCCTCTGCAAATGAGCTGAACATTGAGGTAGACGGCCCGGGTGAGTACATATTGGAGGTTACGGCAGCTAACGGGTGCCAGGCCAGTCGAAGTTTTTCGATTGCCTCCGAATTGGTTTATCCGCTTGCAGTGGCAGGAAATGACCGGATGATTGGATGTGGAGAGCGAATACTACTGGATGGAAGTATTTCGGACCAGGGGACTGATTTTTCCGCTGTTTGGCAATCAGAGGAAAACAATGAAATTATCAACCCGAGTAGTTTAACACCCGAAATTACTGCCCCCGGAAGCTATATTTTGACCATCCAAAACTTAAAGAACGGCTGTGTAGCTACTGACTCGGTGACTGTATCTATTCAATATCCCGAAGCGGCCAATGCAGGGGCAGATGTCTTTATTTGCGATGAGGTGAGTACATTGTCGGCTAATCTACCGGAAGGCACGGAAGGTTTTTGGACCACGAATTCATCGGTTGTCATTGTAGATCCCGCCGCTGCCCAGACTGAACTGGCCGGCTTAATACCCGGCGAGCAAAGCTTTACCTGGACGCTCTCCGCTCCCGGCTGCCCCGATTACAGCAGCGACGAGGTCAGCATTACACTATTTGAAACGCCGGTCGCCAATGATGATTTACTAAGCATCAACTCGGGCGATAACCGGGCACAAACCATTGATCTGACCCTAAATGATCAAATTCCTCAAAGTGGTTTATGGGAGATCGACTTGCTCAATGAGCCGGAAGTGGGCAGCATCGATGCTTTAACGGATGGAAAACTTTTTTACTCTGTCCCTAAGGGAGCTTTTGGAGAAACCAGCCTAACCTACCGCCTTTGCAGCCTGGAATGCCCAGATCGCTGTAGCGAAGCAAGGATCTTAATCCGGGTAGAACAGGAGAAAATTACTACCGAAGAAGTGCCCAATGCCATCACCCCCAATGAAGACGGGGTCAACGATCGCTTTGTTTTTGACATTCTGGAAGTCAATCCTCCGGATCGTTTTCCAGATAATGAGCTGATCGTTTTCAATCGCTGGGGCGACCTCGTTTTTCAGCAAAAAAATTACGACAATAGCTGGAATGGCGTAAATCAGCGAGGAGAGCCCCTGCCGACGGGGACTTACTACTTCATTTTGAGGCTGGATTTGGAGGATGGGTATATTATTAGAGGTGATATTAGTGTGATTAGATGAATGTATGTATGGGGTTGTGTAAAAAGTCCTTCGGCCTTTTTACACAACCCCACTATAGCATTTCTTCTGCATACTGCTCCCCCAATTTTTCCAAATAAACAACCCCATGGATCATGGCATCCTGTAAGTTCCCGGCCATATCAGAAATAGCGTAGACCTTCTGAATATTGAGTTGCTCAATTTGGTGTTGCTTTAAAGCATAGCCCCCCACAAAAGCAGTCAGTCGCTTCTGATGCCTCTTACATAGGGAAGCTACCCCCTGAACGACCTTTCCTTCCAGGGACTGAGCATCTAATTTGCCTTCCCCTGTAATGACCTGGTCCGCCTTCAGGATCTTTTGGGATAAACCAGTTAGTTCCGATAAAACGGAGAAACCGCTTTTTAAGTCCGCATTAAAAAAGGAAAGCATGGAAGCGCCTATCCCCCCTGCTGCGCCCACTCCTTCTATCTGACTAATATCAAGTTGGAATTGTTGATTGATCAAAGCAGCAAAATGTCTAAGACCCAGGTCCAATTCCTCAATTTCGTGATCGGAAGCTCCTTTTTGTTTGGCATAGACGTGGGCTGCCCCGTTGGGACCGTAAAGAAGATTGGCAACATCACAAAGCAGGGTAAATTGAATGGAATCCGGTTTAAAAAACGGTCTTACCTCAATCGAATGAATATCAGCCAGGCTCTTACCCACAGGAGGCAAGAGTACTTTTTGACGGTCGAAAAACTGACAGCCCAAAGCGGCGGCGATCCCGATGCCGGCATCGTTCGTGGCACTCCCTCCTAAAAAGAGAAAAATTTCTTTGCAGCCTTTGAGGATGGCGTCTTTAATTAACAAGCCGGTTCCAAAGGTACTGGTATACAGAGGATTTCGCTCTTTTTCTTCCAGCAATACTAAACCACTTACCCTGGCCATTTCAACAAAAGCCTTGTCCCCAGAAATGAGGTAGCCGGCTTCCAATTCACGGCCAAGCGGATCCTGGGTAATGACCTTTTGAGGATGTACCTTTAAATGATCTGATATGGCCTGCAGGGAGCCGTCGCCACCATCTGCCATGGGATGGAAAGCAATATTGGCTTCGGGCTTTATTTTCCTAATGCCACGGGCGATGGCCATACAAACCTCTTTGGCACTTAGGGAGCCTTTGAATTTATCGGGAGCGATTAGTATCTTCATTAATTAATCCAAATTGCGGTGAATACAAGAAAAATATATTCAATTCAACAATTTCTATGAATGAACGGATTAAAACTTGTAGGCGAGGCCAAAAAGTTTTAATCCGTTCATTGTATCCATTATTGGTGCATTCATAGAAATTGTTAAAGCTTTTAGTTTCTTTTTGCTATTATTGAAGTTGTTAAAAACAAATAAACAAACCATGCCCAAAAAAAAGCAACGACGGCTCGCCGCCATCATGTTCACTGATATTGTAGGGTATTCCTCTATCATGCAAAAGAACGAAGGATTGGCAGCCAGGCTACGTTCCCGCCACCGTGAGGTATTCACCCGGCTCCACGAAAAATACGATGGCGAGATCATCCAGTATTTTGGAGATGGTACGTTGAGTATCTTCCCCAGCACGGTGGATGCAGTCGAGTGCGCAGTCGAGTTGCAAAGAGAGCTCAAGCAAACACCCCAGGTCCCCATTCGTATCGGCATTCATACGGGCGATATTACTTTCAGTGAAGAAGAAGCCATTGGAGACGGAGTCAATATAGCTGCCCGCATCGAATCAATTTGTGTACCCGGCGGAGTCTTCATATCCGGCAAAGCCCATGATGATATTAAAAACCACCCAGAAATAAGAACCCGCCAAATCGGGCACTCGCCCCTAAAAAACATCCAACAAAAAGTAGATATTTATGCGGTGACGAACTACGGCCTGACCGTCCCGGATTACGAATGGGAACAGGTAGAAGCCCCCGATCAACCGCCTCCCCTTCCAAAGAAAAAGAAAGGGCGAAAGAAAAAGTGGGTTGCCGCAATGCTGGCCTTTTTCTTTGGAATTTTCGGAATCCACCGATTTTATCTGGAACAGCGCAATCTTGGGATTTTATATATTTCGCTGTTTTTTTTAGGTGCGTTTATTTTACCCGGCTTTGATCAATTAATTGCTATTCCAGCCATATTGGGCTTTGTCGACTTCCTTATTTTCCTGGCCATGTCGCGGGATACCTTTGATGAAAAATACAACAAGGATGTATTACTCCGTAAACAACACCAACAGAACATTGCCCGAGCCAAGGCCAATGACCCCAAGCGCCTGCTCAACAAACAGCGGGATGAGTATGTCAACAAAGCACAAGATGCCTATCAAAACTATGAGTATGCCGATGCTATCAAGGCTTTGCTGAAAGCCATTGAAATCAAATACGATGATCCGGAAACTCATTTTTTCCTCGCTCGTTGTTATTCTGTAACCGAAGAAGCTGAAAAAGCGCTTAATCACCTGGATATGGCCGTTGCTTTTAACCTTGATACCGAACGCATCAAAGCAGAAGGTGACCTTGCCTACTTGCGCGTACAGCCCGAGTACGAAGTATTTGAAAAAAACGGCTACCGTTTGCCCAGGGAACTGCCCTCTCCAAAAGATGAAGTCCTGGAACTCGACGACTCCATGCCCGCTGACCTGCTCGAACATTTAGCCCTGCTTAAAGATAAACGCGACGCCGGCCTGATCAGTGAAGAGGAGTATCTCCGCAGAGAGAAACTGCTTAAATTATGGGGGAATCCAGATAATTAAGAACCTTGTACAAATCCTGCTTTTTTCACCATTCAATATAATTTTCAGAGGGGCTTTAAAAAGAAAAAACTTCGTTTTTTCTTTTTAAAGCCCCTCTGAGAGAAGTTGATCTACTACATTTTCACACACCCCTCTTTCAGTACTAATGTTTTACCATTTTATGGGCGGATAGAAATGTCGCCATTTGATTCTACCCGGATGTTGGGACAGAAAGCCACCGCCGTGCCGGCGAAATTAACATGGCACATCTTCATTTTGGCAAAATCCGATTTAAAGATCCGTACGATACTGGAGATGATCGGCACATTCAGTTCTCCTCTGATCGCTTGAGCTTCCAAATTCAATTGGTTGTTCTGACATTGAACGACCAGATCGAAATCCACATCTGTTTCCAGATCGACGGCTGAATCGTATGCCAGATCGAGATCAAAATGTAATTTATTGCCACTGACTCGCGTGGCTTCTACATAGGCACGCCCATATTTTTTTCCGAATTTTAGTTTTCTCATACTGGGCTGTGCATCCATCATATGACCGATATAGGACTCTACTATTTCTTCCAAGGTCGCTCTTTTGATCACGGTTGGTGGCAGCCAGATGGCCTTATTGCCAGCCTGATGTCTCCAGCCTGCATAGCGACGCAGTTCTGATCCGGAGATCAATAAACTCGGGCCGGCTCCTGAATCGCCGTCCAGCCATTGGCAGCTGCGATAAGATTTTTTGAAAACGGCTGTATTTACGTCATTCACCAGCAGTTCTACCTTTTGGACACACCATCCATCATTTCCCAGAATAACCAGCTTAAGCATTTGGATATCCTTCATGGTGCGGATATTCGGATCGAGGATGTCATAGGTATTGACTTTATTTTTCTCTCGATCATCGCCGGCGCGGTCGAGAAAATATTTGCTGCTTGCAGCATTAGTTAACTGTACATAAACCTTGTCGTCAGTATTGGCTTTATCATTACCGCTGGTAGTGACTCTTAATTGCAGCCTCCAGACAGGCATATTTGCAAAGGCAGGACGGAATTTTTCAGGCAAATTATAGCGACCGGGAATATTGGAGTTGCCATTATTATTACCCGAAGTAGCGTCGGCTGAATTACCTGCGACTCGCTTCAGTTTCCATTTTTGCGCATCGGTCCGATTGAGCGGATACTGCCATACGGGGGTCTTAACTTGTGTTCTGCCTCCCTGGACATCCAAATAGAGACCGCTGATCTTAGCTCTCAGGTAATAGTATCCATCTCCGGCCGGCACGGGCTTCCACTTCTGTGCATCGGTCCGGTTGAGCGGATACTGCCATATGACGGCCTTGGCCTGTTTTGATCCTCCCTGAACATCCAGGTAGAGACCGCTCCGGCGAGATTTGATGTAATAGTATCCGTCTCCGGCATTTTCCAGTTTCCATTGTTGGGCCGTACTTCCGTTTTGTGAATACATCCAAACAGGCGTCTTGGCAGCAGTATTGCCCATTTTTACATCCAGGTGCAATCTGTTCAGTTTAGATTCGATGAATACCCACTCATTGGTGAGTAGGTTAGCCTGCAAATTTTGTGTAAAAACAAGCGTAAAAATAAACAGGGCTGAAATTTTGAAAAAGGATTTCATAGCTATAAGATTAAAGGTGTGAGTGCCTACTCTGTTCCGGCTTTTCGGCTGCCGCCTAAAATGTGGGGCCGTTTTTGGAAATGATCTTATCATTTTGAAGACAGTACAAAGGTGGTGGTAAATCAGTAGGCAGGCATCCACTAAAATGAGGAAGCAGGAAATATCCTCTTTTTTGAGGAGGAGGATTATTAGGCCAAAAACTATAATTTCATAAAAAATGGGGTCCGGTTTAAAGAAATTCCTAATTTCAGGAAAACAAATTGAGAAAAAATGAATAGGAGAAAGTTTTTAAACCATTCCACCGTCGCTGCCGCCAGTCTGCCTTTGCTTGGAATATCCTGTGCTTCTGAAACAAAAGAACCACCTCCCGTGGATTTATCCACTTTAAGCGGGGAAGATTATTGGAAAGCTTTAAGGGCCGAGTTTCCCATGCCGGCCGATGAAGCTTACTTTAATACCGGTACGATGGGTGCCCAGCCCACTCGCGTCCTGGATGCCGTTCTGGAGAATATGCGGGGCAATGCCTATAATATTGCTCATTGTGATTATCAGGGCAATGGACCTTTACTATTACAGGGATATGAAGGATTTGACGGGCTAAGGGCGAAAATAGCTCAACTAATCAATGCAAGCGATTTTAAGGAAATTGCTTTAACCCAGAATGCCACCATGGGGATGAATTATATTTCAAACGGCCTGGACTTCCAGCCCGGCGACGAGTTTATTAATACCGACCAAGAGCATGGTGGTGGCTTCGGTGGTTGGCGAACAGCCGCCAAACGTTACGGCCTGGAGTACAAAGAGGCGCATATTCCCATCCCAGCCAACGATCCTCAGGAGATCTTTGACAATATTTTTGCAATGGTGACTCCCAAGACAAGGGTCATTGCCGTACCGCATATCCTTTCAACCTTTGGAGTGGTACTGCCGGTTAAGCAAATTTGCCAGGAAGCGAGAAAGCGAGGCATTTTCACCATTATTGATGGTGCTCAAGCGGTCGGGCATGTAAATGTGGACGTGCAGGATATCGGCTGTGATGCCTATTATTCCAGCTTGCATAAATGGCTGTTGGCGCCTGCCGGGAATGGTATTTTATATATCCGGAATGAAGTCGTTGGAGAAGTGTGGACGGTAGCGGCCAGCTACCAGTGGGACAACGAGGAAGATCATGGATTGCGGTTGACACAGCGAGGCACCGGGAACGTCTCCCTCATTGTCGGTCTGGAAGCCGCAGTAGACTTTCACAATGAAATTGGATCGAAAAAAGTGATCAGCAGAGTTAAGGAGTTGGGAGACTATCTTCGGGCCGGCCTACAGGAAATCGACAAGGTAAAAATTATGTCCTCCGTACATCCTGAAATGTGCGCAGGCATTACTACCTACCTGGTGGATGGCATTTCATCAGAAGACTTACAAAATGAAATGTGGAAGCGCTATAAGTTGCAGCCACGGTCGTCCGGTGATAACGGACTGCGGCACAGTACCCATATTTACAATCAGAAGGAAGAGATTGACAAAGCTTTGGAGGTCATTCGAACAGCATAATCCAATGAATTGTGTACCTTAGGATGCAAGTAATTTCTCTCTTTAACTCGCTTATCTTACGATAAAATGAAAAACGCCTCTTTCGAACAAAGGAAATCCAATCAGTTTTTTGCAGTGCTTTCTTTCCTTTTAATTTTCTTTATCTCTGCCTGCGATCAGCCGCAGCAATACGACCTTATCTTCCGAAACGGCATGATCGTGGATGGAACGGGCCAGGCTGCTGATATTGTGATCTTTAATCCCGGGTCCATCATTGACAAAGCTACATTCCAGGAGCCAGGCCTGATGTCAGAGGGAATTATCCACACCCTGGTGAACGGTCAATTTGCCTGGCGCAATGAAGAAGCTACGGGTGTTCAGGCCGGAAAGGCTTTGGCTAGGGAAAAACCTTTTTGAGAAAAGGGCTTTTAGGGGTTGTGTAAAAACTCGTTCCTCGTTTTTACACAACCCCAACCCCTTCATTTCCCCTTGATAAACTCCACGATCCGCTCCCGGTACGGACTCTGCTCCTCAAAGCTCAGATTCCGCCACAATCCTGCATGCCCCAACTTATGCACATGGATCACCTCGAAATCCCTAAAGGCCGTCTCTCGCAGGGCATCCTCAAATATCTTGGTGTAATTGTAGGTCATGTTCTCTGAAAACATCAGCATGGGCAACTTCATCTTGTCCAGATAGGTGGTTGGAGAGGCATGGATCATGTCGGCTTTCGTTTTTCCAAAAACGGCTTGTACATGTAATTCTGCCATCGCAGGGTTCGGGCCATTTACAAACGCATTGTAATAATCCACTATGTCATAGCCACCACTTACGGGAATAAAACCTTTAATATTTTCCTGTTTTAGCCCGAGAGATTCCAGATATCGGGTATCCATACTCAGCAAGGTCGCCAAATGGGCGCCGGAAGAAAAGCCTCCGATAAATATGCGATCCTGGTCGTAACCATAATTTGCAGCATTGTCATACAGCCATTTGAAAGCTTTGGCTACATCCCTGATGTGCGCCGGATGCTGTACGCCTTCCACGCGTGTGGAGTCTTGCCAAAGCCCGGGACTAAGCCGGTGCCCGACCGACGCCACGGCAATGCCTTCTGCAGCCATCTTCCGTGCGAAGGCCATCTCTTGGTGCCGGTTGACAAATGCCCAGGCACCCCCACCAATCCAAACGAACAGAGGGGGATTATCCACCTCTTCCGGCAGCACAAGATTCAGTCGCTGAAGAGAATCGACCTCGATTTCGCTTTTTTCCAGATACGACAGGTTAAGAATTTCTTTAAACGATTGAGCGGTTGTTGGGTCCTGGCAGCCCATTAAGCATATCAATAGCAGAAAAATCGGGTTCTTTTTCATAAGGATTATTTATTTTTCCATTATGAAAATACTGCTGTATTGAGAGAAGTGATTGGAAAATCCTGCCAATTACTATTTTTTCACTACTTTAATTTTAATTTCTTTAATAGCCTTCCCTCTTTTTTTATCGGTCCCGCAAACGTCTCCGTTACTGGCTTTTTTTCGATTCACAAGGCCCCTGAATTCTGCCTCGTACTGCACTTCATAGGAATTGGCCAGCGGGCCTGTCAATTCAATCGCCAGGCCGATTAATTTCCGGCGGCCGTCGTAGGTGCCGGCGTATTCGCCATCCTGTGCCCAATCTGTCCATCCCCTGTTGTTGACATTAACCCGATATCGAATATGGAGGGAGGGATGAAAAGGCCTCAATTGTAAACGAAAACCGAGAAAACGATTGTTTTGAAAATCATCTTCCGTTATCGTGTTTTCTAAAATAGGCACATCAGAGCCCCGACTAAAATAAGCCGTTCCCGACACATCAAACTCTTCTTTTTCGTGGAGGGTTTCTTTGGCATTTTGAACCGCTTTAAAGGCATTCAGGCGCCCGTAGCCGTATAGCGGGCTATGGCCCTGTGCATCATAGTTGCCATCCAACTCATCAATTTTGTCGCAAGACTGCTTAATGATCTCTCTGACCTGGTCCCAACTGAGGCCGGGATTGACGGAAATGATCAGTGCAGCCACCCCGGCTACTCCCGGACAAGCCGAGGAGGTGCCTCCAAAAGTGGCGGTATAGTTCCCGGCGCGGTCGCCGATAAAGGTTTCGGCATCAATCCCACCTTCATTGTATCCTTCATCTCCACTGCGATCGGTCGTCCAGATACCGGCGGTCAGAGGGCGTGGATGGTTCCATTCGGGCACGTAGATATCCGAAGACGGGAAAGAACACCAAACCTCCTTACCGAAGTCACTGTATACGCTACGGCGGCCCCGATCGTTACAAGCGGCCACGGCAATAACATCCGGATGACTGGCGTACCCATCGTACTTTACATCTTCATTTCCGTTACCGGCAGCCCAGACAATAACGCAACCTTTGCCTTCCCGGCCCGACTGAAGGGCATAGTCCAAGGCATAGCGGGTACTATCCGGCAAGGCAAAAAAGGAAGTGTGCAAGGGGTCACCGGGATTCCACCAGGCTCCATCCCGAGGGCCCCAACTGCAGGAAATAACATCTGCTCCATTATCAGCCGCCCAGGCAAAGGCTTTTGCCTCGGCAATGGACCCGAGCCCGCCGGAACGTATCGGAATCAGGCCTGCCTCCGGCGCTACTCCGGAAGCTTTATGCTTGCCGGCAGCACAAGCTACACCGGCACAAGCCGTACCATGGTTTTCTTCATCACTTTTCGGTCTTGGATCATCACTATTGCGAATCGCATCGCGAGGAGCAATGATCTTACCTTCAAACTCTTCATGATCAATATCGACCCCATCGTCAATGATGGCTATAACGGTATTTGCACCCTTGCTTATGGACCAGGCGTTATCGAGATCTACATGCTGATCAATCACTCTTCCGTTGATGATCGTCCTTTTGAGGTGCCATTGAAGTTGGTAGATCCCTTTTTGCTTTTTTTCGCGTACCAATTCCGGGTGGGCTGTTTCGACCTCTTCTTGTTTTAAGAGTTCGGAAGCAATTTCAAAGACTTTGGTCCCTGTACCCTCCCTGGCTTCGACGAAGTAAGCATTGGGAGCAAAAACCAGTTTTTCTTTTACATCCAGGTTGAATTTTTCCAGAATGTCTTTACAGTCCGATTCACTGACTTCGTTTTTAAACTTGACGAAAAAGTTTTCCGTGTAAATGAAAATGGTTCCTGTTTTTTGGTCTTTGAACACCCTTCCTGCGAATTTGATGCCCTTCTCCTGAGAAAGACTTTTTCGGATGGTATTTCGCAGGCTCAGTACTTTTTCCGGCTCATTGTTGACAATCTTAAAGACTTTTACATTGGCTTCCGGGAAGGAAGCAATGGGGAGTAAATTGGGGACCAGGGAGCGAGACTCGGAGGACATCTCCATCTTATTGAGCTCCTGGGCTTCTTCTGTTCGGACGACTACCAGGTCAGTAGCTTCAACCAGGGTATATTCCTGACCGTCTTTGCCGCCATACTTGAATTTGAACATAGATGTTAGGTTTATTGGGTTATAAAGTTTTTTTCCAAAGCATTTAAGTTAAATTGAAAGTGAGGGCAGCTGCGGCCGCCCTCACTCTCAATTTAACCTAAAAAACGGTGGACAACCACCATTTTTTGTTTTTATTTTTCAAGCCTGAATTCGATGACCGTTTCAAACACGGATTGATTGCTCAGGATGCTGATATCGATCTGGTCAGTATTAGACCTAAGAGCTTGTACAAAACGGAAAAGCTTTAAGAATTCCCGCTCTTTGATGGTTAGCTGATCGTCTCCCAGACTAATAGACGCTGCCCCTCTGTTGTATTGATAAGGCACTCCGTTAACAGAGCCAAACTCTCCTCCGTATTTCATATCGATAACGGCATTCATGATTGCCTCATTCTCGTAGGTTTTGGAGGTCAGCAAGGTATGCCTAATTTTATACCCCATATCGGCCCATTCCTTGTTGAGCTCATTGAGGTGATTTACAAAATTTTCAACCTTTGAAACACCTGCATAGGCGCTGAACAAGTTCACAAACCTGTAATATACTACGGTGTTGCGTTTATTTTTTTCGACTTCGATCTCTACATTGAAGGGACGGTCACCCACCTCCTGTAACTGACGAATCAGCCTGGCTCGTGTTATTTCCCCTTTGATCTCTTTTTCGACCTTCTTAGTTGGATTAGCTACCGGTGCAGTAGCAGGAGTATTCGTATCTGCTACCACTTCTTCTTCTTCTTCCCTTTGCAGTCTGGTTGGTCTAACCACTACGCCCAATTCATAGGTCATTCCCAGATCGGCGCCTGTACCCATCGGCATTTCAAAAGCGCCGGAAGTTTTGGCCTTGCCGAGGCTGATGCCCAATACTACACCTACCGAATTAGAAGCCGTAGCATAAGTGACACCCGCTGATACGGTTTCCATAAAGTTTCCTCTAACCCCTACCACAATATCATCCTTCAAGTCGCTGTTCACAAACATGCGGCGGTACAGGACGCCCGGTTCCACACTGATTTTTTCATTAATCGCATAAGCAAAGCGGGCGTTGGCGATGAGGTTTCTTTTCAGTCCGTATAAAAAACCCGTTTCCGGATTATCGAACATCAGGTCATTAGCCGATTGATTACTCGCTGCGCTTACCATGAGCGTCCCCTTGTCGCCAATGGGTCCTTTATAAGCAATACCCATTCCATAATTAAATACCATATCATTAACGGCCCGGTCAAATAAAGCAATATCGAACGGATTATTGATCTGTGCAGATTCATAAGACAGGCTGTTCGAGATCACTCCTCCCAAAACGCCGATCGACAAGGTGTGGGGTGTCTGTTCGCCATCCAAGATACGGTAAGCAAAGCTCAGGCCGTAGTTGCCGTTTTTAATGATGTGTGCCTGGTCCACATTCAGCAAAACTCCCAGGCCGATCCGGCTCATAAGGCCAAAGGGGCGGATACCTGCGCCAATTAACTGACTGGTAAAAGAACCGTCATCCAGGCCGGCCCATTGTTGCCGGTGAAAAAGGAAAACCTCTGTTTTGTTGACTCCTGCCATGGCCGGGTTGAAAGCACTTTCGTTAAAGAGAAAGTGTGCGAAGCGGGGACTTTGTTGTCCAAACAGGGCCCCTCCGGCGCTAAAACAAAGGAAGAGTAGGATGATGTAAATTTGTCTCATGGGTATTTTTTGTTTAATCGGTTTATTTTTGGATGGTGATCGCCCCTTTAAAGGTCATGTCCGGTCCTTTCAAAATGTATACGTAGGCACCAGCCGGCACACCTAAAGCCTCCCAGGTAGCCGCCTCCAGAATATTTCGTTCAGGTAGCACCACACTTCCATTTCGGGAAAACACCGTAATCAAGTACTGAGTGGGGTCCACGCTTGATACATATTCAATCCCCCACTGATCATTAACTCCATCTCCATTGGGTGTAAAAAGATTGGGAATAAAAATATTGTTGACCAGCGAACGTGGCAGAACTTTTACATCCAGGGTTTGGGATCCGGAAGCACAACCTCCGCTTCCATTGCCGTTTCCTACGGTCACCTGATAACGCACAAAGCCCCAGCTTTTGGAACTGCTTAGGCTGAGTGTTTGAGAAAAAGCCTCGCCGCTACCGGGCTCGGCCCCCTCTACAGGACCTACGATCTCTGTAGGTTGCCAGGAAATACCGGCTACATTCGCAGGGATCTCGATCACATCTCCTGTGAGTACCGTTATCATTTCGTTCGGTAAGATCATTCCAGAACTGGTTGGGCTAACCGAAACGACCAGATTTATTTCTGAGCTGCCACAGCCATTCGGTGCGTCGGCTTTGATCACATAAGTGGTTGTTTGAATGTTAGGTGAATCATTCACCAGCCGATCAGTGATCATGCTGCCGTTGGGGCCACTGCCGGAGGTAGACCCCAGATTGCCGTCGGCCGTCCAGGTAATGACGGCATCGCGAACATCCGTGTCGAGGAATAAGTCAGTCCTCTGATTGCTACACAATTGAGTAGTTCCATCTACTTCCAGCGTAGGGGCTGGGTATACTTCAATGCGTTTCTGCACATCTGCCGTGCAATTGATCGCATCGGTTACAGTGAGTCGAAAATCAGTTGTTTTGGTTAAAGTAACCGTAATCGTATCGTCTGTCTGTCCATTGCCCCATACATAAGAAACTCCTCCTCCGGCCCTTAAGTCAATCGTAGTGCCCGCACATACAAAACTGGGGCCGTGAATCTTCGGGATCACCCTTCTGACTTTCACCTGCTTGGATTGCACGCCTGTACAGCCTTTAGTTGGGTCCGTTACAGTAGCACTGTAAACCGTACTGCTCGTAGGATTAACGCTTACCTTATTGGCATCACTCCCCGTACTCCATTTATATACGTAGTCATTATTTTGAATAATAGATAATTCGGCCGATCCGCCTACACAGACCGAGTCGGGGCCTTCAATGGTAAAGGCCAACGTGTTATTAATTTCTATTGACTTAGATTTCTCCTGCTTACAATTACTCCGCTTATCGGTGACCGTAACGGAGTAGTTGGTATTTTGCCGGGGTGCGACGTTAACTGTTGACAAAATGCTTCCCATAGCACTTTGGCTCCATTTATAAGTCCAGTTATTATTGAGCGGCACTTTTAGCTGAACTACCTGCCCGGGACAGCTTTCTTCCGGCCCTGTAATCTCAAAACTTGGGCTGGGCTTTACGGTGATATCCACACTCGCCTCGGAGGTACAACCGTCTGCATTTTTAGCAGTCACACTGTAGGTCATGTCCTGATCGAGCGACAAATTGATGCTTGGCCCCATTTCTCCATCATGCCAGGCATAAGTTGAAGCGCCACTGGCAGTTAAAGTGAAGGGTTCTCCTGCACAAACTTCAGTAGGACCCGAAATTTGTACATCAGGCCCTGGTGTGACTTTAATATCCACCTCGGTGGTAGTCCGACATCCATTAACCCCCTCCACGGTCAATTCGTAGGTAGTCGTTTCGGTCGGACGATCCATAATGGTCCTGGTTTCGTCTCCTGTAGACCAGAAATACCGGTCTGCTTCACTGGAAGTCAGCTTAACTTCCTGTCCGGAGCAGATTTCTAAAGTGGGAGAGACGGAAATACTGGCTGTTGGATTCGGCAAGGTAAAGACCGTTTGTTCGGCCACTGCCTGACAGCCATCCGTATCGGTAATGGTTAGGGAAAATTCGGTTTCTTCTGTAATGATCTTTTCAATAGAGCGAGTGGTTTCTCCGCTGTTCCATTGGTACGATACATTGTTAACGCTTGATTGAAGTACTACGGTGCCGCCTTCGCAGATGGTGTTGCGGTTGTCGCCAATATCAATACCGACTGTAAGCACTTTAACCGTCAAGTCTCCGACAGTATCCCTGAAATTATCTCCTGAGATGATTAACTTATAGGTTCCGCTGGTCAAGCTAGGCAGTTTTAAATGATCCACCTTGACTAAAGTGGCGGTCAGGTTGGCTTCGAAAAGTACCTTGGGAACGACATTGTCCCCTACTTGAATGCCTTTGATCATATCCAGGTTTTTGCCCTGAATAATCAATTCATTATTACTGCATAAAGATTTGGGTACAAAATTGGTCACTTCCGGTACGTCCTGAGCAGAAACGCGACCAGAAAAGAGAAGAAACATCAACAGCGTAGTTAAAATAGTAGTACCTAAGTGATAATTGCTCAATTTTCTCATTAGTTATGGGATATAATTGTTCATGAACTCAAAACATAAGCTTTCAGCGTAGTGATCAGATACGCCTCCCACCTGTCCAATGGCTTCTAATAATAAAGAACCTTTGAACGAAATGGATTTTGTTATGGTATACCCTGCCTGTAATGATTGATAGTAAAAATAACCTCCCTATCGAACCTCAATAATGGAATCCTGATCGCTATACTATTTAAATTGTTTTCTAAGTTTCTGAGGGTCCGATTTTTTTTCGTGTTTACCTTAAATTTAAGGGATTCAGCAATGTTTTGTATGCTGTGCTTATGGTTATTGTTTGAGATGTTTGATTTGTTATAAGAAGTATAGCGTAAATACTTATTAGTTTTTTTGTCAGATTCTCCAGCAAAAGTAATCATTTTTTTTTCTTCCGGCATTATCGAAGCCTTTATATTTATTCCATTTTTAACATATGAAGGCCAAGCAACCAATTAAGTCTTACGATACTTGTTCCAGATGGTTGCATTTGAGGTGGGAAAAACCGGTGAAGCATAGTTTTTAATGGGGGCTCATCCGCCTGTAGGTTCAAACATTGATAATTACCTGAAGGCCAGCCAAAGAGTCCCGGCCATACGGTCCACACGGGAGGGACAAAACGCCTGTCTGGCTGTAGTCAGAAGTGCCGTCCCTTAGGACTAGACAGTTAAGTTATGAAAACCTAAGAGCCTCGGAGAGGCGAAATACCTGCCTCGCCGGCAGGCAGGTATTTCGCTCCTCGGGAGCTTTTTGATATAGAACTTAACAGCCCTGCCCGCTGCGGCTCTATGAAGTTTAGTATAGCCTTTTCTCCAAGCTGAAGCGTGGGGTTACCGAGATATCGTCCCTCTCGTGCGGGCCGTATGGCCGGGACTCTTGGTCCTTCAGGTAACCTAGCAATTCCATCAGCCTATAAATTTCTACCGATAAGATTTGGAAGGATATCTCCGCCTTCTGCGCTTTCTTTTTTTGGAAAAAAAACGGCTGAGAATCAATAAAAATACCGCTATAACCAATATGGAAATACCCAGAACCATTGAAAGGTAGGGAACTTCCACTTTAAAAGACCGCTGATTGCTCGATACATTGAGCGGGGCAGAATAGTAAGGCTTGGTGCCTTTTTCATCCACCAGGCCAATGACATAGCTGTTCTTCTCCAAAGGCAAGGAGTTCAAATTGATCTTAAAGGAGCGGTTTTTACCGATGTCGATGGCGTACTTTTTCTCTTTTGCTCCCTCCGTATCAAAGAATTCCAGCCGAAACGGAGCTTGGCCTCCTTTGATATTATTGACGGATAAAATGCCGTCTTTCATTTTGATTTGTGCACTTAGTCCGCTATTCGGAATTTCTACTACTTCCTTGGGATTGGCTTCTACTAATTCCTCATTTTTGGAGAGATTCGAGAAAATCAGATCATTTACCTGCAGGATATGTTTCCCATCAGGAAATAATTCTACGTAATCTTCCAAAAACCGGGATTGCTCCTTTGGATCATCGTTGGCCTCAATTTGCTGAAATAATACTTCCTCCAGATAAAACCCTTCCGGAAATTGCTCGCGATAAGCAGCACAAAGTTCCAGTATCTTGGCTTTATCATTCGTATTGGCCAGACTCTTTATTAACTTTTCTTCGGCGGGAACAGGCCCTACTTCCACCGGTTCAACCTCAGGGACAGCTATATCATCCGTGATTTCTTCCTCTGCCGTAGGGGATTCTTCAATGAGTGTTTCCTCTACTGATGGGGTGGAAGTGGCACCAGAGGGGTCTACCGGCAATGGTGATCGGATCGCGTATTCCAGAGAGACGGGAAACTTTATTTTTTTCCATGGAAAATCAGAGGAAACGAAGTCAAAAGAAAAGCGAAGGGCACCACTAACTTCACGGTCCAGCATAGGATCAATCCGATACCGGATATCCCCGGTTTTTCTGGCCCTTGAAATAGCCTCCGTCCCGAGCATCAAAACTTTGGTTTTCGATTCCAGGATCAGGCCCGGCAGATCCTGGTTGATGTAAGATTTTAGCGGAATTTCCAACCAGGTGGTTTCATAATGCTCTTCCCTGGCCAAATCAAATGAGGAGATCCGCAGCACAATTTCAAGATCTTCATAACGATCGTATTGGATCGTATGATCGGAGGAACGCAAGATACGGCTCTTGCGTTGCCCCGTTTCTTTATCCACTCCTAACATCAGTAAATGAGCCGTAAGACTTCCCTCAAATTCCTCTTTTTCTCCATACTGAAAGGTCATGGTAGATTGGGCATACAGAGCTTGAGATATCCCCAAAAGACAGACGGATAGACAAAAGTATAAACATACTTTCTGCGTAGTTCTCATAGGTCAATGGTTTTAATTGGAGCACATAAGGGTGCCGATTCAACTTAGAGGTCACTGCCATTAGGCGTAAACTCCTGTGACGCTGTAGGTCGTTAACAGCAGTATACAAATTGAATGCAAATTAGCAGAGGGGGGGAAAGATAGTATGTGTAGTCTAATTCAAAGCTCTCCGGGAGAATTTACCGGAATACTCTAAAATAAAAGATTATACCTTGTTAACAAAATTATTTGGGGATCTTTCTGCACTACAGGAAGTAAAAATTATTATTCTCCAGGCACAGATGGGAGTCAAGCAAGTCAATTTAAGATTTTAAAAGCCTCAGCAAGGCATCAGATCGGTAAAAGGATGGAGGACCTTAAAGCCCTCCATCGAAAATCAGTCGTTTAGGTATACTCTGCTGTTAATGTGTTGTTGATTAAAAAATACAGAGACGATCAGATACGGGGAGAGGAGGCCCTCGTACGTAAGGGGGAACAAAGCCCCCTCCCACTGCCGAAGCGACAGTTGTTGCTCTTTGAGCAATCGCCCGTTGATGTCTGAGATCATTAACAGTAAAGTACCCTTCTGCTGATTATTTATTCCAATGTAAAATGTATTCTCAACCGGAAAATGCCGGATATCCATGTTGAATTCTTCGGCCTTAAAGGCAGGATGCTTCTGAGGTATTTCCATTGCCAGAGGGTCCGGACGCCTGGCAACCTGTAGCGCGTCCGCTGCTGAGCTCATTTCCACCCAATACCCCATGCCGTTTTCCAGCCACTGCAAACTGCTACCCGACGGATTGGCAGGAGTAAAGCGCAGGCTTTTCCCATTTTTAAAAGCAATTACATATTTCAAATGCCCCTTATTGATCGCCTCCTCAAAAAAAGTATGAGGCTGTTGGGCCTGCTGAGGAATGTAAGCGACCAGGTTCCGTCCTGCTTGTAGGTGAATAGCATAATCTTCCGGTAACCGATACCCGCGGACGATCAACTTATCCGCTTGCTTGAGCTGTACCCAGTAAGCAGCTCCCGGCTGAAAAGTGTGAAGACTATTAGCCTCGTCCGAATTATGAGGACGAAAATATTGATAGGTCCCATCTTTAATGCCGTTTACCTGAAGCAAATTATCGGGCTTTAGCCCCGACATGATGGCTCGCACGCTATTATCTGTCGGCTCTACATCCAGGGAAATGAGATTCCAGCCTGGGCTCAAGTCGATCTCGTCAACCGCCAGATCTGATTTTTGGATAATTTGTACTTCTTTTTCTATACTTCCTGCAGTGACCAATAATGCCGTTGCTCTTTGTGCCGCTCCCAGGTGAGGAGAGAGTTTTACTCGAATTTGGGCACTGCCTTTTCCACTTGTCGGCGCTACTTCCAGCCAATCAACAAGCTGATGAACTTGCCAGCTTTTTCCTGCATTCGTTTGCAAATGAAGGGTTTGCTCTCCACCCTGCGCCGAAAACTGCAACTCGGAAGGATTCACCATCAAATAGTCAGGGGCTGCTGTTTTTTCAAGCCTAATAAGATATTGTTCAGACTCCGGGGTTAAATTATTAGAGCCTTGGCTATCTTCAATCAGTAAGCGAACAGCCAAAGCATAAGTACCGGACTCCAGTTCCTCGGGCCATTCCCAATTCAAGCCTTCCAACTCAATGGGGCGGCTCTTGCCTCCTGCAAGACTTATCGCTTCAAGTGTAGTCCTTCCCAATTCAACGGCTCTACCCTTTTTATCCAAAACCAGGACTGCCAGATCCAAAGGTGTCCTAAGGTCTTCTTTCGAGGAGTTGTACAAAACAAAGCTGCACTGATCAAAAGCTTCGTCTGTAGTATAAAAATGTTGATCTGAACGCAGGAATAAGGGCTGTACGTCCAGTTGGGCTGTTTTTGCATCAGCCAAGTAAGTTTGGATAGCTGAAAACTTTTCTTTGGTCAGACGAACATGTCCGGTAAAGGGGTCCGGCTGAGGGGTTCCATGCGACAAGACGGACACGACCACCGGACTCCCTTCTCCTTCCTGGAAGAAGGCTCCGCTACCACTCTGCCCGGCATAAGCCTGGTTTTTATGGTAAGCCAATTCACGGCCATATAAATAATCAAAGTTGCCCTTCCAATTATATAGATTCTGTCCATTGTAGGGGCCGGAAGCAGGATAGCCCGGATTATTAAAAGTCTGTTTTTTAAAGAAGCTATCTTCCGAACGAAAACCATAGCCCAGCCATCCGGTTACGGCACCGAGGGGCCGGTCCAGTTTGAGGACAGCCATATCCCCGTTATAATTTCGATCCTCCACCCAATCATCCCACACCAGTGCTTCCTCCATCATAGCCGTTCCATAGGGGGCCTCGC
>JAUIKE010000180.1 GCA_030430845.1 Bacteroidia bacterium
CAGCAAGGATTAAATGCATCTCACGAGTACTAACGATCGTGTAGTCCGGATACTGAACCGCTTCGGTAAATTCCTTTGCAGCGGTGTAAAGAGCTGGATCAGGAATATTGTCGATCGGGTCCATCAAGGCGATGCTGGTTTCGGGACTGGAAAGATCGGCAGGTGCTTTACCTGTTGAATTCAGGATGACGTAGGTGTCAGATAGTGAAATTTCGTTCCGGTCGTTCGTTTCAGCACCGATATCCAGACCGGCCACTGTACCTGCAGCAGCGGGATCCGTTTGTAGCTTGAATTTATAATCTCCTTCCATCAAGGCAAGGGCCGCCGTAGCAGAGGCGGCAGCTTCAGAGCTACTTACTAATGGGTCACTGGTATTAACAGGATTGACCTTGGCCCAAAGACCACGAGAAAACTGTGATCTGGCGCGCAATCCATTAAGGACGATTTTCAGGTTATCGCTGATGGCTAAACCTAAAGCAGTAGAAATATAACTTTCTGCTGTGGAATACAGCGAGTTCATGCTTTCCGGTCCTACAGGAAGCCCCGCCTCTCTTTTACTGGAAGAGAGTACGAAGTCATCATACATATCGGCTATCATGATGTATAAAGCAGCGGTATACATGTAAGCTCTTCCGAGGGCTTCTTCATCGCCATCCAGCAGGGTTCCTTCAGATCTGAAGGCTTCTCCTCTGCGGATGACTTCATCCCCCCACCATCTGGCTTCGGTAACGTAAGGGAAGGCCGCATCGGAGAATTCGTTCAATGGGTCAGCGATAAAGCCAAAGCTTAGTTGCTGGTAAGCATCCCTCGAACCTACCCAGATCATTTCGTCTGTAGCAGTGTGGTAAGATGCATAAATATTACCATGGGCACGGACCACGGTCGCTTCCAAGCCGTTAACCATCGGACGGAAAGCCCGGGCGTCGCTCAGGTCCTCCTCCAGTAGGTTATTCGGGTTATCTGCGTCCAACAAGTCGTCGCAGTTATATAGAAATAAGCTCATTAGTAACAGCAAAGTGAAACTGCTGAACTTAACACCATAAAATTTTATATTATTTATCATTGTTAAAATCAATTTAAAGTGAACAATTACAGACCTACTTTAACGGTGAACATTACCTGACGCGGGATAGGCCATCCGAAGGCAGCAATACCCTGGCCAAAGTTCTGGTCAAGTGTGCTTCCACCGCCACGGCCGACAAACTGAAGTTCCGGATCTACACCGGAATAGCTGGTGAATAAGGCCAGGTTACGACCGGATACCCCAATAGAGGCCGACCGGAAGCCCAGCTTGCTCAGTAATTCTCGTGGAAGTTGGTACGTAATACTTAATTCACGCCAGCGCACAAAATCTCCTTTTTCAAAAGTGTTAATACCGGCAAACGGGAAGAGGGCAATGTTTTCGTTCAGCCAGTCATCCAATGCTTCTAATCGTACATCTCCAGAGTTGAGTGGAGTGAAATTACCATCTACGCCCCCGGTTTGGTAATCGCGGTTAACCTGCGCTGAGGTCGGCAGGTTTAATCCGATCGAACCATTGGACTGACGGAAGGCGTCGGTCAGGTTATTAATCACATAATTCCCCATTCGGTATTCAAAAGTAGTATTAATCGTAAATCGTTTCCATTTCAAACTACCACCGAAAGCCCCTGTCCAGTCTGGGGTACTTTTACCCAGGTAGTGATCCAGCAGGTCGCCGTCACCATCATCATCTCTCAGAAGAACCCCACCGGCGCCGACACTACGCGGCAAACTGATGCCATCTTCTGCGGCCAACCCACTCAAGTAAGCAGCCAGAGCCGCTCTACTGTCAGGTTGTCCATCTCCATCTACAATATCAATCGGTAATTCTGTTTCCGGATTATAATCTACAAAGGCTGCACCGAAGTTAGCGCCCGGCGCAAATCCTTCGATCAGGAAGTTCCGGTAACGAGTATAAGAACCTCCTACCTTGATCGGAGGTGCGCCCCCCAGATCCGTTACTTCTTCCTGTAAATAAGCTCCATTCACGTACAAATCAAGCGTTACATCCTGATTTCTGATTACTGTAGCATTAACGCCGATTTCCAGCCCGTTAGCAGAAAGTTGTCCGATGTTAACTAACTGAGTAGATCTGAAACCACCCGAAACAGGGAACTGACGGGCAATCAAAGCATCTTCAACCTTACGATCCCAGTAGGTGAATTCAATACTGGCGCGGTTGTTAAGTAAACCCATTGTGAATCCGGCTTCCCATTCCTTAGAAATCTCCGGGCTCAGATCTTCGTTACCGAGATTGTTCGGAGCAATACCGGCACCTGTAGAAGAGGCCAACGCCTGATAGGTCGTCAAGGCATCAAAGGCACCTGGCTGTAAACCAGCCCAACCGTAAGAACCGCGAATTTGCAGGGAGTTGATCGGCCCCAGGTTGGACCACCATTCCGTATCAGATAAAACATAAGACATAGACACCTTAGGATAAAACTGTGCCTGGAAGTTGGTACCAAAAGCGGAGTGTGCATCCAAACGACCACCGATCGTGATAAAGAGGTTGTCATTGAAGCCAATCTGTTCCTGACCAAATAGTCCGGCATTAATAACCTCCGTAAAGGTCTCCGCAACGTCCTTAATAGAGGCGGCTCCTGCTACCTCAAAACCAGGTCCGGGGAAATTCTGCCCGGAACCAGACTGATTCAGGGTTTCCTGCTTGATCAACTGTCCTCCAATAATGAAATTAGAACTCAGTACATCGGAGATCTGATGATTCATAGACGCTTTTAACTCTCCGGAAAGTGCCAGGAAGTTTCTGTTACCAAAACCTCTGTAACCATCAACAGTGTTTGAAGAAAACCCGTCAATGTTCCATCCGAACGGACGGAGGGTGTTCGAGTTTACATTTGAATAGTCAATTCCAAATACCCCGTCGACTTTCAACCATTTTGCGGGGTAGTAATTAACTCCAATACTACCGTTATAGTGCTTTACTTTGTTATTAAAGGTACGCTGTAAGGTTTCATTAACGGTAGCAAAGGCAATCACACCCGTCCGGTTATTAGGCCCGGCCAATTCAGGCTTAGAGAACTGAGACAGTGACCCTACCCCGTATATATTGTTGTTGTTTTCCAATGTAGTCGATGAACGATCGGTATATCCTGAAGTCAAACGAATGTTGATCTTATCATTAGGGAAGATATTCACGTTCACATTTAACTGCCCCATCTTATCTGTGTCAGAAGCCAGGGTGCTAATGCCTGCCGGATAACCTCTTTCAGAATCATCCTTAGGACCTACCGGCCCGTCTGTATTCATAAAACGAGCAGAAACGAAATAGTTGAATAATTCCGTGCCTCCGGAAACACTACCAGAATACTGAGATGTAGTTCCCGTTTCGTAAAGATCTTCTGTTGCATTGGTGTAGATCAACTCATAAGGGCTAATCGTTCTGCCATAGAATGAACTTAACTCCTGAGCTCTGGAAGCAGACGTGGTGAAGCCAACATTATCCGGAACGGCTCCCTTAGGGAAGTTGATAAAGCCTTGAGCAACTTTGAAATTGAGCTGTGGCGCTCCTTTCTGACCTTTTTTGGTGAATATTTGAATTACCCCATTACTCGCCTCGGTACCAAAAAGTGTAGCTGCAGAAGCCCCTTTTAAGATCTCGATGCGCTCAATGGCCTCCGGGTTGATCTCATCCAGGCGGGAAGTACCTCCTCCTCCTGTATCAAGACCAGCATATCCACCGCCATTGTCTACACGAACTCCATCAATTAAAACAATGGGCTCATTTAGCTGCGTCAAGGAAGCATTACCGCGAATACGGATGGCTGCTCCTTCTCCAGCTAAACCAGACCCTGGCAAGGAAACCATGCCGGGTTCTCTACCCTGAAGGATATCCGAAAAATTGTTAATGGGTAATTCCTCCAGCTTTTTGGTGTCAATCGTACCAATGGAGTTACCAATCTTCTTTTTCTCTACCGGCCCACCTGTACCCGTTACTACAACGAGGTCAAGGTCGGTAGCGCTGGAAGCCAGCGCAAAATCGTTCGTTACGGTTTGACCATCCGCAATCGTGATGTCGATTGTTTCGGAAGCGTAGCCCGTATAGGAAACGAGTAATTTGTAACTGCCGGCCGTAATGCCGGTGATCTCATAATTCCCGTCGAAGTCGGTCACGGCACCTTTAGTAGTACCCTGCACGACAACGGTCGCCCCGATAAGAGGCTCTCCATTAACGCCGTCGGTAATAATCCCTTTTACTGATCCCTGGGCCATCATAAAAGCCGGTAACAGTAAGGTAAGCGCCAATGAAACTAGTGAAATGTAATTCTGTTTTTTCATACTAATACAAATTTTAGAATGTAATGGCACAAATGTGACTGTTGGCAAAAAGTCAGCATCCGTTTCAAATTGATAGATGAAAATAGTTCTTTCAGGGAAGTTTTAAGAAAATTTTAAGAAAAAAATGACTTTTTTTTTGTTTTAAGTAAATTGCTGTCCTCAGATTTTTATTTTTATTGGTCTGTGGGTTAGTGATTCAGAATTTTATATGTTAATATGCCTTTTTTTACAACTGAAGCTCCCCTTTTGTAGTTTTTCTATATAAAAGGCGTATGAAGTTTACTCTACTCAAAATTATTGCCGTTTACTCTTTGTTGCTTTTATTTCCTGCTTTTCTCTTTTCTCAGAATAGTGTTCGGCTGTCCGACTTTTATGCTGCCGGAGATGCGGCCATAAGAGGAGAGGAATGTTTCCAGCTGACCATGGACCGGCAATGGTCGTCCGGCTCGATCTGGTACAAAGAAGCCATCGATTTGAGCAGATCTTTTGAAATGGAGTTGGAACTAATGCTGGGTAGAAAAGATCGAGACGGGGCAGACGGCATTGTTTTTATTTTTCACTCCGAACGCATCCGTTTGGGCTATGCCGGAGAAGGAATGGGCTTTGCAGGGCTGGTTCCTTCTATTGGAATTGAAGTGGATACCTGGGAAAATGGCCATCTTTTGGATCCGAGTGAGGACCACATCGCCATTTTGAAGAACGGAAGTGTTGCACATTTTAATAACCTGGCCGGTCCGGTCAAGATCCAAAATGTGGAGGACGGCCGCAACCATAAGTTTAAGATCAACTGGGATGCCACTACCCAGGAAATGTCGATCTACCTGGATGGCAGCAAGCGCTTGTCTGTCCGCGAAGATATCGTACGCAATATTTTCAGAGGGAAGTCTGAAGTATACTGGGGCATTTCTTCCGCTACCGGTCGCTGGAACAATAATCATGAAGTTTGCCTGAAAAAGCTGGAATTCGATATCCCTGTCGGCAACCTTTTTGATGATCCCCGGGTCAAGCCTAAGTTGTTAAAGGGAGAAATTGGGAATTTGCGAAGCGTGAGCTTTCCTTCCGGCCGAAGTAATATACTCCCCACCTCCTTTGAAGAACTGGACCAATTGGCTATCTTCCTCAAACAAAATCCTGATCTGACCATCGAGATCGGTGGCCATACCGATAGCTCCGGCGACCGCGAAACGAACCGGAAAATCTCCCAATTGCGGGCCGATGCGGTGGCTCAGTATCTTCGCCGAAAAGGAATTCCACTTAAGCGTATGTACACGCGTGGCTATGGCGAGGATTTTCCGATCGCCAGTAATGCCACGGAGATTGGACGGAAACGGAATAGGAGGGTGGCGATCAGGGTGTTTAAGCCGCTACCTTAAAAATACCAGAGAGGCGCCGAAGCGCCCCTCTGGTTACCCGTTGGTGGGGTTGTGTAAAAACTCGTTCCTCGTTTTCACCCACCCCCGAAAATTTTGTTTAGGAGGTTGTTTTAAGAAAAAAACTTCGTTTTTTTCTTAAAACAACCTCCTAAAAGAATATTATTGGTTGTGTAAAAAGGCCGAAGGACTTTTTACACAACCCCACCAACAGAAGGTCCTTAAACATACAGTTTTTCATAATACTCCTCCAGCATCCGCTTCACCGCAAACTCCTCCTTATTACTCATAATACTCGCTTTCATCATGTCTGTCCACTTTTCGCGATTATCGTAATAAGTAGGTACCACTTCTTCCAACAACACTTTATACAAAGCTTCTCTGTCGTGATCATCCTGCTCTTTGACATCCGTACTCTCAAAAGCATCGCCAAACTGCCAGCCGTTCACGCCATGCTCGCAAGACTCGGGCCACCAGCCGTCCAGAATACTGAAGTTCAAAACACCATTGATGGCGGCTTTCATGCCGGAGGTTCCACTGGCTTCCTTGGGACGGCGAGGATTATTTAGCCAAACGTCCGATCCGCGAGTGAGCATGGCTCCGGTGGCCATATCGTAATTAGGTACATATACGACCGCATGGGGGTATTTTTTGCTCATGGCAACCAGCTCGGCTACGATACCCTTGCCAGTATCGTCCAGTGGGTGTGCTTTACCAGAAAAGACGATCTGGATGCGGCCGTCCTTCAGGTAAGGTTCGATGACATCCGGTTTGCTGAAGATCAGGTTGGCTCTTTTGTAAGGTACAGCCCTGCGAGAGAAGCCGATCAGCAAATTGTCGGCATTCAATTCAGCGCCGGTACGCTCCTTGACAAATTTCACCAGGTCCTGCTTGTTTTTTAGGTGAGCGGCCCAGAGGTCACCATCAGCTTCTGCTGTTGTGATCATATTTCCGTCTACCCAGGTAGGCAAATGAATGGCATTGGTGATGGGAACGATCTCGGAGCGGTTGTCGACGTGTGCCCACATCTTATTGGCTGTCTCGCCGTGAAGCTGGGCCACCGCATTCGATTTTTTGGACATTCTCAATGCACCTACGGTCATATTGAATGGAGCGCCTCCGAGCTGAACGAGTTGCTCGACCGTTAATCCCAGATTAGCTTCCATGTACAGCAAGCGGTCGATCGGATGCGATTCGTTGCCCTGAATAACAGGGGTATGCGTGGTGAATACGATTTCTTCTTTACTAGCAGTCAGCGCCTCTTCAAAGGACTTGCCTTCGTCCATTTTTTCTCTTAATAACTCAAATCCCGCGAATAAAGCGTGACCTTCATTAAAGTGGTAAAGGTCAACATCCAGGCCGAGAGCTCTGATGGCTCGTACCCCTCCGATGCCCAGCACCATTTCCTGCGCGATGCGCTCCTCGCCAAACCAGCCGTACAGCTGTCCGGTGATCCAGGCATCTGAATTTTCAGGCAGGTCGGTGTCCAGTAAATATAAAGGCGCATTGCCGAAGGCTTCGCATTTCCAAACCTTGCAGCTTACATTGCGCTGCCGGATCTGTACATCTACCTTGATGCCGGTATCTTCCAGGAAGTCGTATTCATAATTGTGATAACTATCGAAGGGCTTGCCGTCCTTGCCGATCAGCTGGTCGGTATAGCCTTGTTTCCACTTCAAGCCAATGCCTATGATGGGAAAATCGTGGTCTTTGGCTCCTTTCATATAATCGCCCGCCAGGATGCCGAGGCCGCCCGCGTAGGTTTTTAAGGAATCGTCCAGGCCGTATTCCATACAGAAATAGGCTACTTTTGGGAGTTGTTGTTTATTTGACATATTTTATTTTTTAAGTCAGTTTTATCAAATGGATTGCTTGGCTTGGGTAGGGCCATAGTTCTTTTCTATGACTTATAATTTGGTTGGAAAACGAGGTCGAAAATAGGAAAACTTCGGAAACTTTAAAAGAAATAATAGTGGCTGCCTCACCCACACGGGTGAGGCAGCCACTATTATTTCTTTTAAAAATCCATTCGTTGCCTTCCTATGTTTATCCTAATCCCCCCACCTATATAATTAATAGACTGATCCTTTATATCCAGCACGCTATTCTTTTTTCGGTTAAAATACTGGAAGTCGATAAACACATTGTGGGCCAATTGGTAGGATATATCTAAGCCAAATAATGTCAGATCTGCACCGATGCCCTGGCCGATCTCATTATTGTAATCCTGCTCCCGGCTAGTATTGGGTAGCAACAGATTGCCTCCCCAGTTGGTACTATCGGCGTCCTCCCCGACCTCTGCACTGATCAGGCGGGCCTCCAGCTGAAGTTTAGGGATTGGTTGGTACCGGGCAATCAACACCCATTCCTTAAAATTAGCGCCAAGCGGGTGTGCCAGTGATTGATTGTAGTGGGTATAGCTGGCCACCCCGTCGATATGTGAATAAGTATAAGGGCGTACGGTATTGTATTCGGCCTGGAAGTCAAGATGGTCAATACCGAAGGCATCGATGTACTTACCACCGACCTGAATACCGGTTTTATTGCCCCACCAGCCTCTGTTTTCGGAAATCACTTCATTAAAGACGAATTCATCCAGGGCCAACTGGCCGTACAGCTGGAAGCGGTTGAGGAAGTTCCATTTGAAGTCTACACCCAGCATGACATTATCGGGGCTGCCAAGTCCCTGCTCGATGGTCCGATAGAAAATGACCGGCATTAAATATCTAAACTCCAACTGATTGGTTCGGCTGAAAATAACGGATTCAAATATACCGATATTCAAACTGGGGAAAAGCTGAAAACTCAAATGGTGGGTAGCCATATATTTTTTCGGCAACAACACACTGCCCTGGTTAATGCCTTGCTTGAGTGTCAGTTCGGCAAAAATATTTTGATAGTGGAGTTTCCACACCTTCCAGTTCAGTTTTAAATAGAGATAATTGTATGCAAAATTAGAGAGCAATAAGGAGCGGTAGCCGTTCCCGATAAAATTTTGCCCATAGCCAAACTGTAGGCCGACATGCTCAGAAAGGTTAAAACCGAGGTAGCCCGAGCTGATCAGGTAGTCATAACCTCCTTCCAGGCCAAAGTAGCGGTTTTTATTGGTCTTCAAAAAACCTACGCCCGGCAGCGCATTATTCTGATCCACATAATCTTCTACATAAGCAGGGTACTTGGCCTGATTGTCAATGATCTGGGTGTGGAAGTATATTTTATCATCTATCCCTCCGCGCAGGTCTGAACCCCGCTGGCTGATGAACAGGCCTTCATTATTGCCGCCTGAAAATACCTGGATATTCACAATAGGATTGACGCGTAGGTGGAAAGCTGGTTCGTTAACTTCTAACAGGTTGGCAGGTGTAGGGTAAAAAAGCTTGAGAAAGGGTTTTTTACTTTTTTGGTACTTCGCACTTTGCAGGCTTCTTTCTATTTGAGTGGGGTGCTTGTTGGCTCTTTTCTCGCCCAGGTAATAGGGGAGCTCATTCTGCCCCAGCCATTCGTTATTATCCAGAAAGAGGTAATTGAGGTCTCTTAGATCCAGACGGCTTAGGTCCATGCCTGAGGAATCCATGAGGTAGGCAAATTCTACGACATCGGATCGGGTATAGAATTTAAGGGCAGAGTGGAAAACCGGGTTGCCGTTGTTTTTGATCTCCAGGCGGTCCAGGATATGATAGGCCGGACTGCCGAGTGGGAGTGGGTTGCTTTGGGAAAAAAGCAGGATCGGTGTTAGAATCAGTATTGGGATTATAAAATGCTTCATCGGTGAAAATATTTAATAATAATGAATCCCCGGCCACTGGCCGGGGATTCATTACTTTCAATCTCTAAATCGTGCAATATACGCCTGAAAAGTTTTACATTCCAAAACGACATCCTGGTAAAAACCGCTATCGACCGGATTTTGCCGGAGTATTTCAAAATATTGATAGGTTGGCTGCGCATCCTGTTGATACCTTTTGAGCAAATAATTATTGCGCTCACATTTGGCAGCCATGTAGGCGGCTTTGGAAGTTAATTCCGGGTCAGAACTGAACTGTACCGCTTTATCGAAATATTCCAGGGCTTTATTGCAGTTCATATTTTCTTTATTGCCAAAAGGAAAAAATGGGTGATACATGATGTAATCTCCATCTCTTAGCTGATACGGAGACATACTGGACCCACTCCGGAAATAATCGATGATTTCCCAGGCATGACCGAAATAACTCATATTGTAATAAGCCAGCCCCATTTCATAAAATACCTTAGCGCTGTTCTGAGGATCTGCCTTGCTGCGGTAATCCATGCTGAGGAGCCGTTCCATGAGCTCTCCTTTATTAAAGTCCTCAAGAGTATCGGTGACATTACGACAATAAACACACTCCCCAAAGTTTTCAAAAAAGGGCTTAAAAACGCCGTAATCGTCCCAGCTGGTACGACTATCCATTTCCTTATAGGTTTCCAGGGCTGCTTCCAGGCGAAAGTCAGCTAGTTGAATGCTGGCTTTCATATCGATCAGGTCATTTTCGATGGTGGTAACGCCGTCTTCTTTAGTGATCATTTCGCGCTCAACACGTGTGAGATTTTTCTTGCGGGTGATGGCCAGCAGTCGGTCGATGATATCGAGTTGGGGGTTCGGCTTTAAGTCGCGCAGTTCGTACTGGGTCAGGAAAGCCTTGCCTTTGCTGTTAGACTGCTCGTACATATGCGCCATTTTGTCTTTCAGAAAGTCCTGGAAGTAACGATACCGGGCAAAAACTTCTTTATTTCGCTGGATGCGGTCGATGGTCTTTTCCACTCTTTCGGGATCTTCCTGGTAATCCAGATATGTCAGGCTGTTAATTTCAAGAGCCATTCTAAATACCTTGATCTGTTCTTTCAGAACGGGGTTATTAATACCCTTTTCGGCCATTCTAAAATTGCGTTCGGCGGCATAGTTATCTCCCTTGATCAATTCCAGATAGCCCTGGGCCATCCGCCAGAATTCGGGTCGTTTCACTTTTCTCTCATCAGCCATCTGTTTGGCAAATTCAGCGAGTTCTATGGCATAATCTCCTGCTTTGGGACGAGGGATGTTGAAATATCTTTGGTTGGTGGCCCGGTGGCTGTTAAATGAGAGGCCGAGCAGATCCTTTTCCAGGTCTTTGATCTCATTGACGACTAAGGGTTCCAGATTTGGATTCTGAGGGTCGAGTTCATAGATCTTTCTCATCTCTTCCACGGCCCTGCTTTGATCTTCATAGGCGCGCAGGCAATAGAGGGCTGCCCGTTCTTCATCCGATTGGCAAAGGCGCAGACATGCTTCCCATTCTTCGTCATTTTTTATGTAAAAACTCTGGAAGGCAGATTCCCGTTTGCTGGCACAATTAACAAAGATCTGAGCATATAGATAAGAAGCTTCTACATTCCGCTTCAGTGCCAGCAGGGCTCCCGCCCGATGACCTTCGATCCAGTACTCGATCAGACTGGGCTCATTGTCGGTTTTGGGCATTAAATAATCGTAGAGCTCCAAAACACCTTCATAGTCCCGGGTATAGTGGGCCAGTCGGATCATCTGGTAGGCGTATCTTAAGCGGATGTAATGGGATTTAATGCTTAAGAAGTCCTGCCGGGCAGCACTGATCAGTCGCTTCATGGCATTGACGTTGCGGGGTGTGTCATCCCAGGGATCTTTGGGTACGACATGGGGTTCGCATTGCTTGGCAAAAATAAGATAGGCGATGGTTTCCAGGCATTTATGGTTGTCGAGATAGCGGGCAAAGGTATTATTTGAGAGGTAGTAGCTCAAGGGGATCTGGTCGCTGGCCGCCGAAGTATATAATTGCCGAAGAAGGTCAATATTGGTTTTGTAAACCAACTCGTAAATGTCATCGTATTCTGGGATGTCACAGAATCTTTCCTGCCATTCTTTTACATTGTCCTGGGGTTGAACTACCTCCTGTTTTCCGTAGGTTTCATACAAGCTTTCAAAGCGAGGGAGGAAGGAAGCCGGTGCCAAAGGGTCCAGAATGGAAGAGATTAAAAAGGAGTAGCCTTGAAATTGCATATAAGACGGGCCGCATCCTTTGGATATGTAAGAGGGCGATAAAATAAAGATGAATAAAACACAGATCCCGTTTTTAATGAAAGGATTCATAGATGGCGTCCAACTGGTCATAAGTCATGGCATTAATAAAAGTGGTATCTAAATGGTAAAGACTGAGCGAGAAAGCTTTCCCCTCAAATAAAGGTAAGTTTAATTTGACAGCTTCGTCAAGATTTTCAGGCTCGATTTTTTCCAAACGTATGTAATCGCCTGCATACAAATACAAAGCTTCGAGATATGTGCTTTTTTTTACCTCATAGCGATTATCGCCTATCCTTGCAAACTTGCTGGTGTCTGACAACTCTTGCTCCGGTAGTTTATGGATTAATTTCACCATTTCATCATTGCGGAAAACGACGCCCCAGCTAAAAATGGGCAATGCCAGGTCAAGGGGTAGGGGGTAGGCTTTCTTATTTTGGAGATAAGGCCGGGCTTTATCCAAATTCAGGATGGAGTTTGTTTCTTCCCAGCTTTCTAGTTCTCCCATATTGTAAAACATCAGCATGCCCCGGTCGACAGGAGGCACGCCCGTCTGCTCCGGATACCGGATCTGATGGAGACGAATGGTCGCTGAAATGGTCCGGCCCGATTGTTTTTTTACTATTTCCAAAAATCGGAAATAGCGTTCTCTCGTAGAAGGAGTCCAGTCGCAATCGAGTTGGACCTCCCGAACTTGTTCCCAGGCGGGCAGTATGTTTTCCAGTTTGCTCAGTACTCGACTACTCAATTCCTGGATGCCGTCTTCTTCGATTTTCTGAAAAGTGCGGTTGGTGATGAATAGGGTGGGGATGATTTCTTTTTGCGTCCAGCTTTTTTCCGGATTTGTCAGTTCGCCAATGGGTACCGGGCCTCCAAAGGTCTCGTTCCAGTCGACGTCGAATACTCTGAGGTATACTTTTTCTATTCCCAACTTATCCATAGGAGCCGACAGGCCGGGTTCAATGGTACTTTTCCAGTGGTAGAAGGCGCGGGTAACTTCTGCCTCTTGTTTTGTGGTGCAGTGAGCGAGGAAAAGAGGGATTAAACAAATGCACAGCTGCCTCACGGCAGCCATGCATTTGTTTAATCTCTCTTTTTTTATCATAGGTATAAACTTTTCTTTAGCGAAGCTACAGCTTTGCTTTCCTTTACACGAGTCCTTCTCTTAAAAAGTCATGGAGGTGGATCATTCCCAGGTATTCTGTCGGCTGATCGACTACAATTAATTGTGTAATGCTGTGATGCCGCATGAGGTTAAGTGCTTTCACGGCCAGGGTATCTTTATGAATGGTTTTGGGATGAGGACTCATGACGTCCTGGGCTTTCAGGCCAGTCATATCGACTCCTTTTTCGAGCATCCGGCGAAGGTCGCCATCCGTGATGATCCCTTTGAGTTGGTTGTTGGGGTTCAGTACGGCGGTAGCTCCCAGGCATTTGGAGGTCATTTCGAGTATGGTTGCCTGGATGGAATCAGACTCGAATACCTGGGGCTTTTGGTTTTGGGGATAGAGGTCATTAACACGCAGGTACAATTGTTTGCCAAGCGCTCCGCCCGGGTGGAAGAGAGCAAAGTCCTTAGAGGTGAAGCCTTTGAGGGCCAGCAAGGCGGTTGCAAGCGCATCTCCCATGGCAATTTGGGCAGTGGTGCTGGCGGTGGGAGCCAGGTTATTGGGGTCAGCTTCCTGAGATACAGGGGTCAGCAGCAAATGGGTGGCATGCCGTGCCAGATAAGAGTCGGGCTGGCTGACCATACCGATGATGGGAATGTTAAAGTTTTTTAGAAGAGGGATTAAGACCTTTATTTCAGCCGTTTCTCCACTTTTTGACAGACAGAGCACCAGGTCACCGGACTGGATCATGCCCAGGTCGCCATGGATGGCGTCAGCTGCATGCATAAAAAGTGCCGGTGTTCCGGTAGAATTGAGGGTCGCTACAATTTTCTGGGCGATGATAGCGCTCTTGCCGACCCCTGTTACAACCAATCTTCCTTTGCATTCATAAATGATTGATACTGTGTTGATAAAGTCCTGGTTGATGCTTTGTCTGAGCTCTTTCAGGACTGATATTTCTATTTCGAGCGTTTGTAGAGCCGTTTTGCTTATGAGTTCTTCTGAATTCACCGTATTTTTTTGTATTTTTGACAGCTTTTAAAAAAAAGTGAGTCGTTTTTCACATAAGTTGTTGATAAAAAAAGCTTTAGGAATAAAAAAAACGATCAATTTTTGATTAAATTTAAGGAGAACATTTCCCTATAATAAGTATTGTTTAGTGAAACAATCATCCTTTTAAATAGTTAAATGACACGCGGAATACAAATAGCTAGGCAAATCAAAGTAAATTGTCTAATCACCTAAAAATTCCGTGCACAAAATTAGGCAAAAAATTAGATCATAGAATTGTTGGCCATGACAGTGACGCAAGAATCTTTGCATGAAGCATTGAATAAATATTTTGGATTTGATGGGTTTAAAGGAACTCAGGAGGATATCATCAGTAGTGTTCTGCAGAAAAGAGATACCTTTGTAATTATGCCGACCGGAGGCGGCAAGTCCCTCTGTTACCAATTGCCGGCCCTCATGCTGGAAGGTACCGCCATCGTAATTTCCCCTCTCATCGCTTTAATGAAAAACCAGGTAGACTCTATCCGTGGTTACAGTCAAAATGATGAAGTTGCTCATTTTTTAAATTCTTCCCTGACTAAGGCACAAATGAAGCAGGTGAAGCAGGACATCATGGATGGCAAAACCAAGTTGTTGTTCATCGCGCCTGAAACCTTGACCAAGGACGAAAATATAGCCTTTTTCCAGCAAGTGAACATTTCTTTTGTTGCAGTGGACGAGGCACATTGTATTTCGGAATGGGGACATGATTTTCGACCCGAATACCGACGCATTCGCTCTATGCTAGATGCCATCGGCGAGGAAATCCCGGTTATAGCTCTGACGGCAACGGCGACTCCTAAGGTGCAGTCCGATATCGTCAAAAACCTGAATATGGAAGGAGAATATACCTTTATTTCTTCTTTCAATCGCGAGAATTTGTATTATGAGGTCCGCCCCAAATTAAAAGCTGAAGAAACCGTCAAGAGCATCATCCAGATCATTAAAGGGATGCCGAATCAATCGGGTATCATTTACGTCCAGAGCCGCAAGTCTGCCGAAAATATTGCTCAGGCCTTGGTTGTGAATGACATCAAAGCAGCGCCCTATCACGCAGGGCTGGATGCCAAAACCCGGAGTAAAACACAGGACGATTTCCTGATGGAAGAAGTAGATGTGATCGTTGCGACCATTGCCTTCGGTATGGGGATTGACAAGCCGGACGTTCGCTTCGTGATCCACTTCGATATTCCGAAAAGTATAGAAAATTATTACCAGGAAACGGGCCGGGCCGGTCGGGATGGGCTACAGGGCAAGTGCATCGCTTTTTATGCCTACAAAGACATTCTTAAACTGGAAAAATTTCTTCGCGACAAGCCCGTAGCGGAACGCGAAATGGGGATGCAACTGATGCAGGAAGTCATGGCTTATGCCGAAACGACCGCCTGTAGGCGTAAATTCCTGCTTCATTACTTTGGCGAAAACTTTGACGACTCCGACTGCAATAAAATGTGCGACAATTGTCGCTACCCCAAAGAAAAAATTGAAGTAAAAGATGAAATGGTACATGCTCTGAAAGCTGTACTGGCCCTCGATGAAAATTATGCCATCAAAACTTTAGTGAACTTCCTGCTTGGGAAGGACAGTAAGGAAATGAAAGATTTTGGCTTTGATCTGAAAGAAGGATATGGCGTTGGGAAAGAAAAAGACAAGAACTTCTGGAGTTCGGTGTATCGCCAGGGTTTGCTCCATAATCTGATCTATAAAGATGTGGAAACTTATGGATTGATCAAGATGACCGATAAGGGCAAAAACTTCCTTAAAAAACCCACCTCTGTTTTAATTTCACTAAACCACGATTACGATACCGTTCAGGAACCTGAGAATAGTTCTGCTGGGAAAACAGCGGTGCTGGATGAAGTCCTGAAGAATATGCTTAAGGACCTGCGCCGCAAGGAATCGAAAAAACATGACGTTCCGCCATTTGTTATTTTCCAGGATCCTTCCCTTGAAGATATGGCCATTCAATATCCGATTACGATGGATGATATGACCAAGATCACAGGGGTGAGCAAGGGAAAAGCTATGCGCTATGCTCGTCCTTTCCTCGACCTGATCGCCAATTATGTGAAAGAAAACGATATTGAGCGGCCAACCGACTTCGTGGTGAAACAAGTTGCCAATAAGTCGAAGATCAAGGTCAATATTATTCAGGCGATCGACCGGAAGATCCCCCTGGAGGACATAGCTGATTCGAATGGTATTAAAATGGAAGAGCTGATCGGCGAATTGGATGCCATTGTTTCTTCCGGAACCAAGGTGAACATTGATTACTATATCGAAGAAAACGTGGATGAGTATTCCAGAGAAGATATCTTCGACTATTTCATGGATGCCGAAACGGATTCGGTGGATAGTGCTTTTGAAGAGTTGAAAGAGGATGACATCACCTACGAAGAAATTCAACTGGTACGAATCAAGTTTTTGTCAGAAATGGCTAATTAGTTGATATTTTAAGTGCCGCGGCCGCGGCACTTAAAATTAATTTTATTATGAAACACCTTATTATCATCAACGGCCCCAATCTGAACCTGCTGGGAAAAAGAGAAATTGATATTTACGGGAGCCGCCCTTTCGAAGATTACCTGGAAGAACTGAGGGAAAGGTTTAAGGGACAATGTGAGCTTTCCTATTTTCAAAGTAATTCCGAAGGCATTTTATTGGACAAACTACATGAAGTTGGTTTTTCGATTGACGGGATCATCCTGAATGGCGGAGCCTATACGCATAGTTCCGTCGCCATTGGAGATGCCATTGCGGCCATTACAAGCCCGGTAGTAGAGGTACACATTTCGAATGTATATGCCAGGGAGACTTTCCGTCATCATTCCTATTTCTCGGCTCACTGTGCGGGCTGCATCATTGGTTGTGGGTTAGATGGCTACCGACTGGCGATCGAATATTTAAAAGGATAAAAGCGGGGCGAGCCCCGCTTTTATCCTTTTAATTATCAACGGGATTCAGATTCAACATCCTTAAACGCTTTCGCTTACCTAATTTCACTTTTCTGGTACCAAATAATTTAGGTAGAGCTATGGCCAGTAAGATTGATGTACCGGTAACGGCCGCATCCGACCATCGGTAATTCGTACTGGAGTCATTATCTGTAAGGGTTCCGATGAAGGCAAAGCCCGACCAGCTTAGTCCGAAGGTCAGCAAAGTGCGGTTGGCCAGGGTCGGCCAGCCTCTTTCGTATTTTAGGGCCTCAATGTTTTTCAGATGAATATATCGAGGCCCTAATAAAAGGACACTATCTTCGACAAACAGGTCTTCCACGACGGCTGTATACCAGACGGGTTCTCCCAGCTCTTTTATCTGAAAAGTCAGAGGTTCTCCAATGAAGATCTTTTCTGTTTTGGCTTTGCCATACCTTTCAATTTGAAGCACCTTCTGAGAAAAAAGGGAGCTGTGACAGCCAAGGAAGCAGAAAAACAAAAGGGTAAAAAGTAGCATTTTTTTCATAATCTATGACGGGTTTCTTATTCAACAGAGTCTGAAAGTTCGTTTTTGGTTGTGTAGATAAAAGAGTAAGTGAAAATATAATCACAGGTTTGGGCCGGCCAGGCTAAACAGATGATTATATTTTTTTTAAAAACCGCTTGAGCATTTTTTTCATCGCCTGCTCCATATCCTCATATGGCAGTGCTTCTTTCGCGACATACAAGATCATAAAAGCATAATGAGCATCCTGTTCTTTAAGAACTTCATATATCCAATGTTTGTTTTTTCGATAAGCTTCTTTGACCTGGCGGCGAATGCGATTTCGGTCAACCGCCTTTGGGAATTTTTTCTTAGCCACACTTACAGTACACTGAACAGGGAAAGGGCTTTGCGGATCATCTATCTCCAACCATATTAAGCGAAGCGGATATTGGCCAAAGGAATGGCCCTCAGAAAACAGCCGGCTAATGGTTTTTCGGCTTTTCAACCGCTCCTCCCTCTTAAATGAATATAGTGACATGTAATTTTTTAAAAAAGTTGAAGAAAATTTATGGAATTTCGGCTTTTTCGCGTCTTTATAATAGAAGCGTTTCTTTCCGTCTTTTTTTGAATTGGGAAGCTTTTAAGAAAAATGAAATTTTTAGAAGCGCTTCCCACTCCAGCTATTCTATCACAATATCCACATAATTTTTTTAATCACTAAAAACCATCACTATGGACAATCAAACTATTTACACGGAGCAGCTTCGTGGTAAGTACAGCAGTTATTTTGTAGATCTGAAATCCTCTGATAAAGCAGGGTACTACCTG
>JAUIKE010000181.1 GCA_030430845.1 Bacteroidia bacterium
TGAAAGTAAGTCGAGCCTGAGTGGAGGTTTGCCAATCACAGAGAAGCGTCGAAAGTTCAGGAGCGGGCCTGGGCCTATGGCCCAAACCGGCTCTTGAAGCCACCTCCTTTGGGGGTGGTAGTTCACAGTTTTTTTACAAATCCTTTCAGCAAGTACTTATTCTCTACCTCCACCTGGTATTGCTCGGCTTGTTCCTGCGTATCGAATTTGGCAATGACGAGCTGGTGGACCTGCTGCCCATTCGGGTTGGTTTTTGCCATTAGGTAAAGGTGTTGTACCCCCATCTTTTGTAGGGATCGGATCTGGCGTTCGGCATTTTCCCGTTTAGAGAAAGAGCCGACCTGTATACCGTAACCATCAATACCTGGCTGTATAGACTTCACCTGATTGAAATCACCGGGGAAGCTGGAGCCGTCATAACTCTGGACGGATGTATTATCACCCCGGGCAGTGAAGCCCCCTCCGTAAGTAGCAGGGGAGCCGGCGACCTGCCCGGAAGCCGTCGGATTAGTTGTAGAATATCCAATCGCCTCAATTTGAACAATGGTCTCTCCAATAACCGTAAGGTCAATAGCATTCGCTGCAGCCAGCGATAAGTCGACAATATATTCGGTGCCGTCGGGATCAGGCTGCGTGAAAGGGCCTTTATCGTTGACTCTCACGACGACTGATTTTCCGTTATCTAATCGTGTAACTCTCAGCAATGTATTGAAAGGAAATTTCAAATTGGCACAGGTAAACTGGAAGCGGTCATATTTTTCGCCGTAGGCGGTAGTTCTTCCCTGCAAATGATCTGAGTAGTAGTGAGCCCATCCGGTATATGTGGCATTCTGTGCGGAAGCGTCTGTGTAGGAAAATAATATCAGTAAGCTAAGGGAAAAAAACAGTTTTTTCATCGGCCTGGATATTTTAGTGAAAAAATGGAGGTTCTAATAAAAACAACATTTTTACACGATTTATTTTAATCGCGGACAACGAACAACGAACAACGAACAACGAACAACGAACAACGGACAACGGACAACGAACAACGAACAACGAAATGATTGAAAGGCAATGTTTTCTAAATTGCCTCGAAAATTCGGGATGAGTCATGATCCTATTTTACCTAAGAATCGTTAGTTTGTTTTGATTTTAAATAATCGTAAGGGTTGTCTCGGGTGATGAGATCAAACTCCTCTTCGGCTAACAAGGATTTGGTTTTAACGAATAGGTCCTTATCTGACTTATGATTCCGAACGACATAAAAGTCCGTTCCGAATAATACCCGGCTTCTCAGTTTATTTTTTCCGCTTAATACTTTAGCCTTTTTGACAGGGTCTGTTTCTTTATTGAAAGCCTCTATTTCTTCTTGGTAATTTAGCCCCTTTTCCAGCGTATATTTTAATAAGGGGTAAATCGATTCCTTGCTGATGATATAACTGATATCTGCATAAAGGTTATTGTAATCAATCAACATGCTGCAAATGATCGAATACCAATCAGCCTTATGCCATATCTGGTAGAGTTTATTCCAGGATAGCTCGTTTTTATTGTTATTTTGTTCGCTTTCCTTTTCTGCTTTTTTACTTAAGTTAAACTTGATGAAGTTGATGCCCTCCTGAGGATCTCTTAATAGCCGTTGGCTGTAAACTTCCCGGTCCTGCTCCATATACCTGGTCCACTCTTTTTCTCCACCAAAATGGGCCATGCAAATTTTTAGCCCACTCAAATCATAGGCGAGTTTCCCGGTAGCAGGATCGATGGGAAAGAGTTCTCTGACGGGGCTATCGGGAGCAGTTTTGGAGACGACCTCCCGGAGTAGAGGTTCTTCAACCAGGCACAAATAGTTCATGGGGTGGGTGAAGTTGAGCTGAAAATCAAGGTTCTTGGTTTCGGGAAGAAGCATCTGCTTGTCATAGTCAAATTCGTCCTTGAAAATGGGGTGAAGGTCCCAGTCCGGTTTTTTTAGCCCTCTGTAATAGACGACGCCTATAATACAGTGGGTCATGATGGGAATGTTATTTTCATTGGCATACCTCCAGATAGGCAGCAAGAACTCATCAAAGGGGTAATATCCCAGAGCCGGGTAGATTTTAAAACCGCAGAAATTACGGTCTTCCATATAGGTTTTGACAAAGCATTTTTTTAGCTTTATTTTTCCATTTTCTCCTATTTCGTAGTCAAAAAAACCTTCTTTTTCTTCGGCGATCCGTCTCGGATCAAGAAATAGGAATGGATAATACTTTTTATGGTCCGGATGCTTTGGGTATCCTTTATCCTTTTTCACAAACTCCCATAATTCGCGCATTTGATACTTATAAACATCCTGGAAGTCCTCTTTAAGCCATCCCTGATCGAGCTTTTTTTGACGATTTTTTAGGATTCTTTTGGGCATTTTAGTTTTTCCTGCTCCCATATATTCCATGTCCATTGGCAAAATGACGATGCCCGAACCGGGAGGGAGTTGGTGTAATGCACGTTCTGCTACGTCTTGTTGGTTTTTATAAAAAGCGAACCTGCCGAGCATCAGGTATCGGTTGATTAAGGCAAGGGTGGTTTCATTGGGCATCTTTTTTAGAAAACCCCATATATTTTTTATAATAAAGATTAGAAAGTTTCGGCTCCACTTTATAAAAATTACAATGGCTAAAAAGCAGATCAATTTTATGCTCCAGTGAAAGTCGAAATACAAAAAGTGATCCGCCATCCATTTTAGGATCTTGTCTATGCTATTACTGAGGTAGGCTCCGGGATCGACAATTTTTTTAAACCATTCGGCAAAAATAAGGGTAGCTACGACTCCTAACCATATCAAAACAAGGCGATAAAGAAGGTACAAGACAATGTTGTTTCTGATGTAGCTGTAACTTAAGGTGAGCCACCTCTTTCGGTTTTTGCCTTTTCCATATCTTTTTCTTTTCCAGGAGTAATAAATTTTGAATAAGCTAATAACCCAGCTTACATTGAGCAAATAGAAAAACGGCCAGGGTACAATGCTCTTGGCCAGGAAAGGAGGCACAAAGTTGCCGGTAAATACATGGGTGTGAGCGTTGATGAGCTGCTTCTTAGGGGTAGGAGTAGGTGTTTTATCCATTTTGATCATTGAATTTAGGCGTAACTTAACAGCAAGGCTGAAAAGCCATGACTGAATAAGGACTCAATCATGTTAAGTTACAAAATAAATAAAGGTAATTAGCCGCCATTTGGCGGCTAATTACCTTTATTTGTTTACAAGGCCGGATAAAAAGGGTTACTGAAAAAGAGAATCTACAAATGCCCGTTTATTGAACACTTGTAGTTGCTCAATTTTCTCACCAACTCCGATATACTTGATGGGGACTTTAAACTGATCGGAAATGCCAAGTGCCACCCCTCCTTTAGCGGTACCGTCTAGTTTGGTGAGGGCCAGAGCCGTCACATCGGTGGCTTCGGTGAAATGGCGGGCTTGTTCAATGGCATTCTGTCCCGTCGTGGCATCCAGTACCAACAGCACCTCATGAGGGGCTGTTTCCATTCTTTTGGAGATCGACTTTTTGATCTTGCTCAACTCTTTCATCAGGTTGATCTTAGTATGGAGTCGGCCGGCTGTGTCGATAATGGCCACATCGCACTTGTTTTCCTGAGCATATTTGACAGTCTCATAGGCCACTGCGGCAGGGTCGGTATTCATACCCTTGCTGTAAAAGTCGCAGCCGACTCGTTCTGACCATATTTTAAGTTGATCCACTGCAGCAGCGCGGAAGGTATCGCCGGCGCCCAACACGACTTTCTTGCCTTGTTGTTTGTACTGCCAGGCTAGTTTGCCTATGGTGGTGGTTTTGCCCACGCCATTGACACCTACGACCAGGATGACACAGGGGGTTTCGGTAGAAGGCAAGGTATAATCCTCAATATCAACGGTATTATTTTCGGATAGCAACTGTACGATGGTAGACCGCAGGATCTCATTGAGTTCGTTGGTGTTGATGTATCCTTCTTTATTAACTTCTTCTTCCAGGCGGTCGAGGATCTTAATAGTCGTATCGAGGCCGACATCAGAGGAGATCAGGACACTTTCGAGTTCATCCAGGAAGCTGATGTCCACAGTCTTTTTCCCAGCTACGGCTTTGGCCAGTTTGCCGAAAAAGTTGCTTTTGGTTTTTTCTAATCCCTTATCGAGATCTTCTTTTTTTTCTTTATTGAAAAAACGGTTAAAAAAGCTCATGTCGAAATATTTTTAAGAGAGAAACACGCTGGGGGTTTTTTCTCCAAATTTATTAATACAAAAAGAGGCTTTCCTTTTGGACAAGAAAAGCCTCTTTATATTCGCGATACGAAATAGGAAAAAGATTATTTGAACTTAGCCAAATGGTCTTTTACATTATCTTTGTGGATCATTTGCGTCTTGTAGGAATACTTGCCAGTCTTTTCGTTTTTCACACTAACAACTACCTTCACAAAATCACGTCCTGAACCTGCGTTGGCTTTACGTTGCGCTACCCGCGCGTTCTTTGATACCTTTGCCATAGTAGTATATTTTTAAGATGTTCGCAATGAGTTCGTAATTTAGATATTACAACACAATATTGCAAACAATAGTTTTACTTAATCTCTCTGTGAACCGTAACTTTCTTAAGAATAGGGTTGTATTTCTTCAATTCCAGACGGTCTGGCGTATTTTTTCTATTCTTTTGAGTTACGTATCTGGATGTTCCAGGCATACCTGAGTTCTTGTGCTCAGTACATTCCAGAATGATCTGGAGTCTATTGCCTTTGCTCTTCTTTGCCATAACTAAACAATTTGACTAATAAATGCTGTCGCAATCAGCGATAGTATTTATTAAAATTTATAATTCTACACCGGTATCGATGCCTTTTGCTTCTAACTTTTTCAGATAAGCGTAGATTCCTAGCTTATTGATGTTGCGCAGGGCGCTGGTAGATACCTTGAGCGTTACCCACTTATCCGTTTCAGGAATGTAAAAACGCTTTTTCTTAAGATTAGGAATGAAACGACGCTTCGTTTTCACATTAGAGTGAGAAACATTATGCCCGCTGATTGGGCGCTTCCCCGTAAGTTGACAAACCTTTGACATAGTTTCTTAAATTTAGAAGTTCAAAGCCTGCTCAGACCTTGAACTCTCTTTCTCACAAATATCTGAGTGATTCCGCCAGGATTCGAATGCCGCATTTTGCGGCACAAGCTCTGGAACGCTTCAATCAAGTTTTGTGATTCCGCCAGGATTCGAACCTGGAACCTCCTGATCCGTAGTCAGGTGCTCTATCCAGTTAAGCTACGGAACCAAAAAATGTTCCTAAGAGTAATTCCGCCAAGATTCGAGCCAGGAACCTTCCCGCCGATGACGGGATGCTCTATCCAGTTAAGCTACGGAACCGATTTCTAAGGGCGATGCCCTCAATGCGGATGCAAAGATAAAATAAAAAATTTTTCAAAACAATTCAAGTTAGTTTTTTTTTGAAAAAAGTCTTTCCGCCGGACTGCGGAAAGGCTTTTTTCAAAATTTCCTCCTTTATTCATATCTAACCGTTTCCGCCGGATTGAGTCGGGCCAACCTCCAGGTTTGGTAGCTGACCGTAAAAAAGGTTAATAAAAGTATCCCCATTACTGCCATTACCAGCCAAAGCCAGGGGAAATCTATTCTGAACGCATAGCTGTTGAGCCAGTCTTTCATACCTAAATAAATGAGCGGAATGCCGATAAGAATGGCAAGGGAAATAAGCCATAGAAAATCCCGGAAAAATAACAATACAATATTATTCACCGTAGCACCCAGGATTTTTCTGACACCTACTTCCTTTGTCCTCTGGATGGATAAATAGGAGGCTAGGCCGAAAAGCCCAATACTGGCCAGCAGAATAGCTAAAATGGCAAAATTGAGGAAGATCAGACCAAATTTTCGATCTTCCATGTACAGTTTTGCAAAACGTTGATCCAGGAATTCATAGGTGAACGGAGCATTCGGGTAAAACTGGCTCCATACAGCCTGAATGGCTGTTATATTGGCTGTTATATTATCATTATCCAGCTTAGCGACGGTACATCTGGTAGCTTCACTATGAAAAAAAACTGTGGGTTCGATTGTATTCTTGAGAGAGGAACGATTGTAATCATTGATCACCCCAACGATCAGGTATTTGCTATTGTTGGGGTTTGTACCAAACTGAAGATATTCGTTTAATATTGTGGAGGGGTCCGAAACTCCTAGTGTCCTCAGAAGAGATTGGTTCAGTATTACTGCGGATGTATCTGATTCAAAATCTCTGTTGAAGTTACGACCGCTTATCAGATCCAGCTCAAGCATGTCAATTACCTGATCATTCATCTGGTTCCGATACACCGTCGTTTTGGCGATGTCCGTCTTCCCTACAACTTGAACACCTCCGCTGGAAGAACTGATTTCAGAACTGCCTCCTCCCGGCGGGTCAGAAAGGCCTCCAACCGCTTTCACCCCGGGAATTCTTTCCAGTTCCTGCTCAAAAGAAAGATACTTGGTCCGATACTGATCATAGGACTCACTGCCTCGCGCATTCAGAAAACTTATGACCTGATCAGTGTTTATTCCCAGGTCCTTTTGTGTCATATATTTGATCTGGAGATAAACGATCAGTGTGCCCGCAATGAGAATAAGGGATACGGTAAATTGGATGACCACCAATGCTTTTCTTAATATGGTCCCTTGTTTAGATCGCCCAAATGCCCCTTTCAAAACGCCGATGGGTTTGAATGAGGACAATAAAATAGCTGGGTATACACCCGTGATAACAGATCCTATCAGGAAGAAAATGAGCAGATCTTTCAAAAATGCAGTTTGTTCGAGGATATTAACAAAAATGGGTTTGCCCACCATGGCATTCAAATACGGAGTCGCCATCATTGCAAAAATGAGAGCTACTGCGGCTCCTGCAAAATTGATTAAAAAGGATTCTGTGAGGAACTGCCCGATCAACTGAGCTTTCTGGGCGCCGACTACTTTCCTAAGTGCCACCTCTTTGGCTCTTTCTACGGCCCTGGCAGTGGACAGGTTGATATAATTGACCCAGGCGATAAGTAGGATGAAAACTGAGATAATTCCAAGGAAATTGATGGCTTTGGCGCTACCATGTATTTGCGGTTCATAAGTGAAGTCGGAATAGAGATGGATATCCCTCACGGGCTGAAGGTTAAATTCTAAACGATCTACATCCCCAAGATACTTACGCGACAAGGCAGGCATTTGAGCACGCAACTTATCTATATCCGCTCGCTGATCGATTAAAAGGTAGGTGTAGTAATTGTAACCACTCCAGGCGTCCCTTTCCACTTGCTCCCTAAAGCTTTGCAATGAAACGAGCAGATCAAAATGATAATGTGTGTTCAGGGGAACATCGCGGATGAGACCGCTTACCTTAAACGGCCGGTTGAACTCGCCTAACACCTCAAGGCTTTGACCGACCGGATCAGCCTGGCCAAAGTATTTCCTGGCCTGTGATTCCGTAAGTACGATAGAATAGGGCTCCGTGAGCATATTTTCCTTATCACCGCTAATTATTTCATATCGGAACAAGTTTAAAAAATTGGAATCGGCCGCTACTACATTTTCCTCCTGTACGGTTTCTTGATCTTTTCTGATAATCAACCTACCCGGCTTCGCTGTAGTGGTATAACTTAGAATTTCAGGTAGTTCATCTTGTAAAGCCTTGCCTGAAGGAGCAAAAGACATGGCGTCTCGAACCTGTATTCTACCGTTCAGGACGTCATCGGTAGTCAGACGGTAGAGCTGGTCGGGTTTATAGTGAAAGTCGTCGTAGCTTTTTTCAAATATCCTGTAATGATGGATGAATAAAAAAGCTGCCAGACCGATCGCAAGGCCGATGACGTGTAAAAGGGTGTACATGGGGTGCTTCCTTAAGTTCCTGGCACCAATGGTCAAATAATTTTTAATCATTTCTGCTATAAAGTTTAGATCCCAAAAATGAAAGGGTCGGATAATGGATGGTCGAAATAGGAATAAAACCTGAATGGCGAAGTACCATTCAGCTTTAGTCGGGCTTTGCTGAATGATTTTGCGGTGAAATAATTCATTCAGATCCCCCTTGATGTCTTCGTAATAGTCCGGATTACAGTACCACTTAAAAAACCTTTCTGCAGCCTTTTTAATCACAAGTCGAGTAATTTGATTGAATATTATTGGTTGGGGAAAAGGCCGAAGGACTTTTTACACAACCCCAAACTTCATTGAAAGTCAAAAGCGACTCCGGGAATATCATTCCAGAGGTTGTTTCGAACCTGTCGAGAATGCTCCAACGCTTTTTTGCCGTAGGCAGTAATATAAAAATAGCGTTTTCGCTTACCGCCTCGTTCATTGGTCTTTTCTCCAAACCTGGATTCGAGATAGCCTTTTTTTTCCATTCTTATTAATGCCGATTGTAAAGCCCCAACACTAACAGTTCGTTCAAGTCGTTTTTCGAGTTCGTCTTTTATGAGTACGCCATATGCTTCGTCATATAGTACGCCCACGGTTAGCAGTACCACTTCTTCAAATTCGCCGAGCGGATATTTTTTCATAAAATATTTTTCCTAATTGTAGTATTGATGAGTAAGATAAGGGGATTTTGATAAAATTCCTAATTGTAGTATTGATGTGAAAAACCAGACATGACATGTCTAAGACATGTCATGTCTGGTTTTTCACATCTGTGTTTTTGGGCAAATAACTGATAGTCAACATAGTAAACCCTGATTAGGGACATGTCATGTCTTAAACATGACATGTCTAATCATCGATCTCAAAAAAATACCTTCCCGATCCTACTTCCACCACCTCCTCTTCGCCCGAAGCATGTGGCAAATATATAGCCGCAGTCGTATTAGGCGGGATGACAACCTCCAGCAATAATTTGCCTTCCTGGTATTTCCAGTACGACCGGATCAATCCATAGGGTGATTCCAACTCTGCTTTGGCATATGCCAGCTCAGGAGAAGGCTCTGGCTTGATTATAATGTGTTTATAAGCTGGGTATTTTTCATCGTGTCGGATACCGCCAACTACACTGTACATCCAATCGCCGACTGCTCCTTTTGCAAAATGATTGAAAGAATTGGCATAGACTTCCTGAAAACTGCCGTCGGGTTCGATGCCGTCCCAGCGTTCCCACATGGTTGTAGCACCTAGCTTAATAGGATATAACCAGGAAGGGAAGGTTTCCTGCAAGAGCAATTTGTAGGCTATATCTGTATGGCCATGTTCAGAGAGTACATGACACAATAGGGGGGTGCCCAAAAAACCGGTTGATAAATGAAAGTCTCGTTTTTTTATATTATCCACCAGATAGTTGACCGCTTTGGGAATTTGCTCTTCTTCCAGCAAATCAAAGGAGAGGGCCAGTACATAAGCCGTTTGCGAATTAGGGCTAAGCCGGCCGCTGGACGTAACAAATTCATATTGAAAAGCTTTTTTTATGCTCTTAAATAAAGCCTCGTACCGCTTCTGCTCATCCAACTGTCCAAGCACGGCCGCTGTTTTAGCCGTAAGTCTGGCAGATCTGGCAAAATAGGCGGTCGCAATCAGGTCGATATCCGTGTGGCCGGGCTTGGGCTCATTGTGTAAGGGGTGTACAAAGTACATCCAGTCGCCAAAATGGGCACCGTCCTGGACCAGGTGATTATCTCCGGCCAGTTTCTCCAGATATCCTACCCACTCCTTCATGCTGTTGTACTGTCGTTCTAAAATGCCCTTATCTCCATATTTCAGATACAGCGCCCAGGGGACGATTGCGGAAGCATCACCCCAGCCGGTGGAGCCATTTTTGTAATGGATGTCGGGAATGACATAAGGCACGCTGCCGTTGTCCAATTGGTCGGCTTTCAGATCCTTGAGCCATTTACTGAGGAATGTATAGGAATCATAATTAAAGGAGCCGGTAGCCGCAAAAACCTGGACGTCGCCGGTCCAGCCCATCCGCTCGTCACGCTGCGGGCAATCGGTAGGGATTTCGAGATAGTTGCCTTTTTGCCCCCAGAGGATGTTGTGCTGCAATTGGTTGATCAATGGATTTGAACATTCAAAAGCGCCGGTTTTTTCCAGGGCAGTATGGATGACAACTGCGCTTAGTTTATCTGCTGTCAGATCGCCGGGAAATTTATCCACACGTACATATCGGAAACCCTGAAAGGTAAAATGAGGTTCAAATATTTCTTCTTCCTCGCCTTTTAAAATATAGATGATCTTTTGCTGAGCTGAGCGGATATTGCCGAGATAAAAATTGCCCTCCTGATCCAATACTTCGGCATGCCTTAACATAACTGTGTCTCCTCGGGAGCCGCTCACTTTTATTTTTACCCAACCAACCATATTCTGACCGAAATCGATGACCGTTTCTCCTTTCGGTGTTTGGAAAATAGAGTCGGGTTTGATTTCCTGGATCCTTTTAACGGGTTCTGTTTCTGGGCAGATGAGACGGCCTTTTGGATGATCTGCTACCATAACCTCTTTCCAGTTGTTTGCATCATATTCGATAGTTGCCCATTGAGGATCTTCCAGGCGGGCGTCATAGGTTTCGCCATGATAAAAACTGGACATCCGGATGGGGCCTGTAGTAGCTTTCCAGCTGTCGTCAGTCGAGATGGTCTCTTTTTTTCCATTTTCATATTCTATTTCCAATTGTGCCAGAAGTGCCGTTTTGGTGCCGTACGGGTTCCAGTTGTGCCCAAAACCGAAGTTGCCCCGATACCAGCCGTCGCCGAGGTAAACTCCGATGGCGTTTTGACCTGAAGTGAGAAGCCTGGTCACATCATAGGTTTGATATTCCAGTCGATGCTGGTAGCTCGTCCAGCCGGGACGGAACAGTTCCTTACTTACCTTTTGTCCATTGAGATGGGCTTCATAAATGCCATGAGCGGTGATGAATAGTCGGGCTTTGTGGATATTTTTCTTGAGGGAAAAACTTTTTCGGAGCATGGCTGGTGGGTTGAGTTCCTTTTCGGCTTCTTCCCAGGAAGGGCTAATCCATTGTGCGTTCCAATCACTGGCTTGGAGCATCCCCATTTCCCAGTGTTGAATGTCGCTCCAGGGGCTTTCATGGCCTTGATTGTCCCAGACTTTGATACGCCAGTACAGACGTTGCCTGGAAGAAAGCTCCGGGCCGGAATATGGAACCTGGATGGATTGCTCAGATTGTACCCGGCCACTGTCCCAAAATAGTTTTCGGCCTTTAGTGAGCTGCTCTGAGGAACTGCCTACCTGGATGTGGTAGGCGGTTTGAAGGATGTTTTTATTTTCCGGTCCGGCCTGTAGCTGCCAGGAGAACAGTGGGGTAGGGGTGTCGATAACCGGATTTACTTTGTTGTTGCAGCGTAGTTTGTTAACATATAGGGGCTGGGCGGTTAGGGTGGTAGTTAGGAGGAGTAAAAAAAGTAAGAAATTCAGTTTCATTGGTAGTGGCAGTTAACTCTTAAAGAATATTGTTCAACAATTGAGATTCTAAAATTAGGCAATATTGAACAAGTTTTGGCACAAGAGACTTTGTCAGTGCCTCCATAGGATAATTTTCATTGAAACACTACCCAAAAAGGCAGGCGACCGGAGGCCGCCTGCATTCTAAAAATCCTTCTATTGTTCCCTGGCAAGTAATCTTTTACCTGTAAAAGCATACTGGTCCCATTTAGGTAATGGATGGAAACCTGCTGCCTGTACATCTCGGAACAAGCGTTCTAAATTGTTTTTTCGATAAAAGCTCTGTCCACCGATGGCCTCCATGGCTTCTTTCGTCACTTGTTGGGTAGCATCGGCTACGTTTGTTTTCAAACTCAGTATGTCGATAGTTGTGTTTTCATTCGGCTGAAAATCAAAATTATTCGTCAGCGAATACATGGCCTTCCATTGGGTTTGTGCACTGAGTAGGGAATTATGTAACTTCCCGACGATATAGTGGATATGATCCTTATTCCTGTGGTATTTTTTTCCAATTGAGATAGCGAGGTCGACCGCTTTTTCGGCCGTCCCGATATATGCCGACATGATAAGCGGCATAGCGACCGTCAGCACCACACTCCAAACAGGGTGGAAATCTCCTCTTGACCTAACCAGAGAGATAGCCGAATCAGGTACAAATACCTGTTCGAAAGCGATGGTTTGCGAACCGGTGGCTCTCATGCCCATGACGTTCCAGTCATCGAGTACCGAAACCCCTTGTGTTTTCATAGGTACTCCAAAATGCAGGACTTTCCAGTTATTGTATGGATCCAAATAAGGAGCACTGGTTACAGCAATATCCCCTTCGGCTGACTGGCTGGCAAAATATTTTTTCCCGGAAAATAGATATCCCCCATCCACTTTTTTCATTTCACCATTGGATTCCAGCCAATCTCGTGCACCGGTACTGATCAGCACTAATTGATCCTTTGCTACACGTTCCAGTAAGGCGGCCCCTTCTCCTTTTTGTTTATATTTCCAGACAGTGGCTGCCACCAGGTGTTGATGCATGGAAAAAGCCAGGGCAGTGGAACTGCAAAAATGTGCCATTTGCCGGATGAGGTGGCACATTTCAGAATGACTAATCCCTCCACCGCCTAATTCCTGGGGAACCATGGCCGAAAAAAAGCGGTGCTTTTTAAGTTGTTGATAATTCTCAGATACAAAGCTGCCTTCCAGATCGTGCTGTGCGGCAACTTGGGCAAAATCCTTACCTAGTTTTTGAATAAGGGCGGTCCAGTCGGGTTGCTGGGAAGAAATCTTGATTTTTGATTGTATTGCTTGCATTTTGATATTGTTTTCATGAACGATTCGCTATGCAAATACGCCCGGAAACATCAAATCTACAATGTAAGATGAGTGGATTTCTATTTTGTCTTAGTGGAAAGAAGAATCAGGTGATTGTCCCAATACTTATTTACTCATCTCCTTGATCCCAACGACTCGCTGTTCTTTTAATGCCAGTTCACACTCTGCTATCCAAAGTTGGGATGCCGCATCTCCACCCGGCCGACAGGTATTTGCCTGGGTAAAATGCCGGATGGCCCTTTCATTTTTTCCGTCTTCTAATGCTTTTACTCCTAGTTCAAATTCCACTAAGAAGGCCTCCAGCGCCTCATCGGCAAAAAATGGTTCATAGGTAATCATGGTTTCAGAAATGCCTTTGACAGTGAAGGGAGGAATTCTTCTGAAGCGCAGTTCTGCTTCCTCTTTCAGGAGTTCGTAGGTCGTTTGGTCGAGCAGGATTTTGCAGCCACTCTGGGCAGAGGCGGGTTCCAGGCGGGCGGAGCGGTTAACGGTCGGGCCGAGCACTGTGAAGCCGATCTGGTCGGTAGACCCAAAATTCCCTACCAGCACCTCTCCGGAGCCAATGCCGATCTTTAATTCGTGGAAAGCCTCCGGATCTTTAATCTTTTCTACTTCCTGTGAAATTCGGAGGCAGCAGGTAACGGCGGATTTGGCTACCCGGTGACGGTATTCGGTGCTTAATTCCTTGAACTTGTCCCAGAGACCGGGGTTTTCTTTTAGAGCCTGCTCTTGTTGAGCTTTCAGTCGCTTTTTCTGATGCCTGGCCTGTTGAAGGGTCGATTCGAGTTCGGATCGTTCTTCTTCTTGATGATCGTTATGGACATCGCTATCTATTTGCCGGATCTCCCGCTGTATGCTTTTAATATCCTGTTCTGTTAGTTCAAGTTCATCCAGACAAAGCTGCTGTCGGACATCGTGCAGGATGTTCCAGTGAATGGAAAAATGACCTCCAACCCAGCCCATTACCGCATCGCCCATAAATTTGTCAATCACTCCTTCATGGGTTACTACTATTTCATTTCGGGCGGTGTCCATTACCTGGCGAAGCTTTAAGGCCAGGCCTTCCACATCCTCTGCATCCTTTTCAAAGGCTTCTGTGAAGCCGCGAATATCAATAAAGAAGATGGTCATCCAATGATGATAGAATCGTTCGATGACTTCAGGAGCCTCATAAAACTTTTGAACGATGGGAGGAGAAAAGCATTGAGACAAAATTGATCTTTCCCGTCCCTTACTCCGGTCTCTGGCCAGGGCTCCGCTGATGTAAACGCTTATTCCTATGGTCAAAAGCACAAGCAGTAGCAGGATGCCCGAAAGCCTGTCAGCTTTGGCATATGCTTCAGATAGCGATACAGGTATCATCTGCTCTCCTTCGAGGGGCGAACGAATTTCTATATTTTCAATTAATGGATTTCGAGCAGTCGTTACATCATATTCCTGTTGGATCAACTCTAACTCAGCCTCGCTTTGAGCTTGTTCAATACGTTGACTTAAGCTTGTCAGGAGTTTGTCAACTTCTTTTTTAGTAATAAAAGTGCTTGCCAGAATAAAGGCCAGCAGCAAAGCAGGCACACCAATAAAAAGGGACCTGTTAAAGGCCGGCGTTTCCTGAGCTCCTTCTGATAGTTTTAGGAAAGTCAGACCTCGCCTGGCACGGATGGCAGTGGCAAGCCTGGCCACTCTGGCTACTTTTGCAAGCCTTGCTACTCTGGCTACTCTGGCAATGCGTGCCACTCTCGCACCCCGGGCTACCCGGGTAGCCTGAAGTTGCGGTCCGACAGCGCCTAATAGCTCCAAAGCAGAGCTGATAATCGGCAAGGTGCTGATCAAGTCAATAAAAAACCAGGGGCTTCGGAGGTAGTTTCGTCCCAGGATTACACATTTCGCCACAAGGTCAATTAGAAAAAGGAGGTCAATGATGAAGTTGGCCCACAAAAATAAGGGTAGGAGGGATGGGGGGACCACCCTGAATAATTCCAGCACATACAAGATAACGGCCAAAGCAGCTAAGACCAAGATGGGATTGGTTGAGCGGTCGAGAATCTGTTCCAGCCTGGATTTCCGGGCGTCCTGTTTGGCCATATAAGACTGTCTTACTTATGTTTTCTGAGGCAATGAAGATAGACAATCAACAGTAAAAAAAATAACGGCCGGCCGGAAAGCCTGAATTATTTTATTTGCATTCCTCTTTTCAAGCCAATTATGGTAATGCCACAACATATCAACATGGCAGGACCTAAGGAAATAAGTAAAAAGCTAATGATGGGTTCTATCCAGGCCGGACCGGCCTGACCTTCCGCCATGACGCCCAATAATTTCCCTCCGTTAAAAATGGCAGCCAGCAAAACGCCTAGCCAGTTGGCAAAAGTTCCATATATGGCTAGCCAGAAAGTAATGCCCAACCATCTGGAGGATAAATCGATTTTGTGCCAGATCAACCCCCATACGATCAGAAATAAGCCGTTGAAGGTACCTTGGATATGACTGGAAGCGCCCATCCTGGGGTTGGAGAAAAAGGGGACTATGACTCCTACTACTAAGCCAAGGAAAAAAAGGACAACGCCCCAAAAGATAAGTTGGTTGGATTGTTTTTTCTTAAAATCGATATCTTTCATTGCTCTCAGTTTCTTGATTTAAATAATTCAAGTAGCGAAATAACTCACAATTAAATAAATTTTTCTATTAGAAGGTAAAAGTGTTTGGTGGCCGCCGGCCACCAAACACTTTTACCTTCTAATGAAATTTTTCTTGTATACATCGCTACTCCAAATGCTTCAAGACCTCCACCGCATTTAAATTATCCGGATCCAAGCTCAATGATTTCTGATAAAACTCTTTTGCATTTTTCAGTTTTCCCATTTTTGCATACAACTCCCCCAAAGAGTCATATACATTGCCGTCTTCCGGAAACTCCTCCAGATTTCGCTCCATGATGGCCAGGGCATCCTGATCCTTATCCTGCTTCATCAGCATATAAGCTACCATATTCAAAGCGTTTGCAGAAAGGTTTTCCATATCTCCTTTTAAAGCTTCGAATTGATTGAGAGCTCCGCTCAGGCCATTTGTTTTATAAGCCGCAAAAATACTACCGTGCGGAGATTTGGGGTTGCGAAGAAAATTGCTGAAATTTCCCTCATTGATCTGCTTACCCAATAAACTGAACTCGATCTTTACCTCATCTGCTAAAGCGGCAATCCCTTCTTTCACCTGACTCCAGTTTTTTCCCATTACGCCATACTCCTTTCGGTTAATACTGGTCTCGCCAGTGAAAATAACCTGGTAATCATCCCTAATATCGGTGATGATGCCCAATGCAGGTGCGATATTGAAGGTAATGCTCTTGGTCGTCTCTTTGATAGTAAGGTTTCCTGTGACTTGGAGGCCGTTGTCGATTTTTTGTATATCCGTACTGATGAATTTGATATGTGGATACTCCTCTTCCAGAAACCAATTACCGGATTTTAGGTCTCGGTCCCGCCAGTTGTTGTTGGTATTGATGCTTTCTACGTCGATTTGGAAAGAAACGGAGGTTTGGCTGACATCATCCGGATGATAGTAAATGGTTCCGTAAAAATTACCAAAACTACCTCTTACCTTGGCGTATCCCATGTAAGTCGCTAAGAAATTAATATAACTATGGCTGGTTTCAATCGGGTAAACATGTTGAATGGAAAAGGATTGAGCTTTAATACTACAGGAAAAAACGAATAACAGTAAAATGGGTAATGTTGCTTTTTTCATGCTTTTTTACCCAAACATTCCAAGAATAAGGCAAAATGTCGCCCAATCCGATAGGATTTACCCTGTAAAGATTGCTAATTTTTATTTTTTCCGGAAGGCTGAGGGTGTCATACCCACTTGCTTCTTAAAAGCACTGTTAAATGAATTCTTACTATTAAAGCCTACCTCATAGGCGATTTCCAAAAGCGTTTTGTTTCGCTCCTTCACAATCTTTTCCTTCGCTTCCCGAACCCGGTAACTGTTGATGTAGTCAAAAAAGTTTTGCTTCTTTTCTTCATTAATAATTTGAGAAAGATGATGAGTCGATATGCCCAATGCCTTTGCCAGGTCCGCCAGACGCAATTCATTTTGACGGTAAATTTTTTCCTTCTCCAGTTTTTCCTTCAGGAGTTTCAGGTATTTTGCTTTGGCGCTATCGGGCAGACTGGAACGGGCGTATTTAACCTTTTTCTTTTCTTCCTGTAAAAGTAAAACCGAGTTGGGATAGCGCATGGCGCGATAGGCCAGACCAAAGACAAAGATCAAAGTAGGCAGCACATACAAATAGTCGAAGTTCCGTCTCCACAGCGTTGTGGCATACTGATAAATAACAAAACCTGAACACAGTAAAATGATGATTATGGCCGTGATATAAAGGTAGCGAAGGGTCTGGATCTTATTGTCAGGAACGGTTGATTGCACTTGCTTGGCTTGTTGTACGAATTGGGTAGTCTCCCGGTAGGCAAAAAATATATACAGCAGGGCATGAATAAACTGAAGGATAAAAACCAGCCCGTAAAAATAGTGTTTGAGCGTAATGGTTTCTCGGTTGAAGTTGTCAAAAACCGTCAACATCCCGTAGTCCGTTGACCGATTCGTGATGATGTCATTCAGCAGTAGGGGAAGTAGAAGGGTCAAAAGCAGGAATGGGATAAAATGAAGCCAGTCTCTTTTTTTTACCTGGTAATCTTTGATTAAGGAAGCTCGGTTATACAGCAAAATCAATGGCCCTACTATCAGCCAGGCACCATATCGGGTACTATAAATGAATGGAATGCTGGCATCCAGGGTGTGGCGCAATAGAAAAAACTCCAATTGGAACCATAAAAAAGCGAATAAGAGGGCAATCAGAAAAAGGTTGGCTGTTCGTCCGGCCTGCTTACTGAATAAGGCGGAAATGATCAAAAAAAGGCATTGGCCCATGCCCAGGAATAGCAGTATGGAAACGATGTCGATATTCACCGGTAGAGGCCCTAAAATAACTCAGTAATCGGTAGGCTCCAATCAAAGGCTTCCAGTGTCAATTGATCCTCGGCGAATAAAATGCGGCGATTGGAGTATTGCCCCCGAACAAGGTTTTTATAAATCTCCACCTGCTGATCTTGCAGATTAATGATCCAGTATTCCGGAATGCCGGCTTCTGCGTAAAGGGGCATTTTTACTTCTCGGTCGAAGTTGAGAGAGGAATCGGAAACTTCTATGATGAGTAGGATGTCTTCTGGCCTGGGGTGATGTGAGCGATAGCCTTTACCCTGTTTTTGCCTGAGAATAGCAATATCTGGTTCCGGTTCAGAATGTTCATTTACGGATATTGGGTTTTGGACACTAACCATGGCTTTTTTCTG
>JAUIKE010000381.1 GCA_030430845.1 Bacteroidia bacterium
TCTGTAAAATTAAACAGCCCCTTTGGTCAATGGCCAAAGGGGCTGTTTTGTGAAGTGCCATTGGTGTTATTTAGACCAATAATTATTATCTCGGATAGCGTCATCTCCATTCAATGTTTTTAAGACAATCTTAGTAACCAAGTCAGGACTTTCAATTTGCACTTGATGAACCAGGTCTTCTCTCCATACCTCAGGGCTCAACTCCATGACTCTTTGTTTTCCATCTTCAAAAGAAACCTCAATTGAAAGAGCAATTGGTTTACTCCCCAAATTCTCCAGAGCCAGCACCCCGTCCTCAAACGTTACAATTCCAACGTCCGGATACCCCCAATCAAAAAACCAGGCCTTCCAAAACCAGTTTAAATTCTTACCGGAAACATCATTGAAAGTGTAAAAAAGGTCATATGGAGTAGGGTGTTTGTATTCCCATCGCGACATAAACTCTTGCAGGCATCTATCAAAAGTCTGCTCTCCTAGTAAACTTCTCAATGCATAAAAAGCCTGTGATGAAATATCATAAGAGACCACTACATAGCTTTTCGGGATAGTGTAGGTTTCAACCATTGGTGGTGGATTGCCGGATCTGGCAAGACGCTCTCTACTTCTCTCCGATTCTAAATCCACACCTGTAAAAGCATCCTCAGCGTATTCTGCCATTCCTTCATCCAGCCAACCATATCGCTTCTCATTTATGCCCATCAAAAAAGGAAAATACATGTGCATCATTTCATGTACTGTGAGCAGCTTGTTCGCATCAATATCTGTCAGGATTTTCCCTTCTGATGATGCATTTTTTCTTACTGCATTATTGCACATTCCGGGAAACTCCATCCCGCCACCTGTTTCTCCATTGAATGCTACAAAGTGCTCAAAAGGAAAAGGATATTTCGGGAAAGTAGAATGAAAGATTTCCAATGCTTCTACTTCCAGGTCTGCAACCATTGCGAAATTCTCATTTTGTTCTGGATAAGCACTATTTAAAGTATAAGTCCCATGTTGATCTTTGTGCTTGATCGATTCCCACAAATAATGATCAGAAAATGCGAATGAAAAATCAGGGAAGTTTTTCACCTCATACTTCCATATATTTTCCTTCATTTTGAGTGGTTTTTCAAGATCATCCTCTGAAATAATTACAACCTTTTCATCAGAATTTTCTACTTCTTTCAATCTCGATTTGATCTTTTTAGGAAATATCTCATCCCCATTAATCGGTGCTGAGGAAGCCCAAACCACATATTCCTTAGGGATCTCTATTGAAATTTTATAATCTGAAAAATCATGATAGAATTCTGATCGACCATCAAATACAATCTTATCCCAGCCAAATACATCATCATAAACGGCTATTTCGGGATACCAATAAGCCACAAACATACTAGACTCATCATACGCGCCATCTCGATTAACCTTCGCTGGAATGGTAATACTCCATTCAATTTCCAGATCAACAAAATCTCCTGGTGTCAGATATTCATTGAGATATACGGAATAGTGTGTACCGTAATGTCTGATCTGCCTTTTATCCTTTAAATCAACTTGCTCGTCGTTCAGTACCACAGATTTCAAAACCATTCCATCCCAGTAAACATCCTTGTAACTATGAAAAACTATTTTCTTCAAGGTATGAGTGCTGTTGTTAAAGTAACGTATCTGTACATTCCCCTCTACTAGTCGCTTATCTGGATTGACACTGACCTTAATATCATAGATTGACCTATTCTGAAAGTATTTTTCGCTTACAGTCCCATTAGAAGCTCTCGTTCCGTTTTCATAAGCTTGACGGTATTCAATAGGCATATAAAGCTCTTGAGCCAATACACTAAATACCGATATAATCATAAGATATATAAGAAATAGAGATCTGATCATTTTCATTTTTCTCACATTTAAAATGTGAATTTACGATTGCTCTGTGTGGCTACATAGCCTCTTTAAAACTTCTATATGAATGGATAAGGAGGTCGCTGAATGGTTAAAAACTCAACTGTGGTCAATTCTAATTCTAAAAATACCCTTTACTACGGATTGAAGATTTAACACGAATGGCATAATTTGGAAACCAAAAACCTAACCATGAGAAGATTATTATTCACTACCGCGATATTATTGGGAGTTTTCTCCTTGTCAGGTCAAAAAGCATTAGATGACTTGCTAGTCAAATATGCCAATGATGCGGATATGACCAAGCGTCTAAAAACCTTCAAAGCATCAGGAGCAGAAAAATATTTCGATGTAGGCAATTTCCAGCCTGAAGACTTTATCGAAACCGCAAAAACTTATTTAGGTACGCCTTATAAATTCGGAGGTACTTCTAAGGCGGGAATTGATTGCTCCGGCTTAATAGTGAAAACCATGAATGATCTTGGGCTTTATGCTCCTCACAACGCCAATGAACTGGCTAAATACGGCAAAATCATTCTAGACAAAGATGAATTGCAGCCAGGTGATTTGATATTTTTCAGTCGAACATACAATACCTCCCGCCTGGTTTCGCATGCAGGTTTTGTGATTGAAGGTGATCAAATGTTGCACGCATCCAGCAAAGGCGTGAATATCACATCCATCCATAACCCTTACTATTACGATAAGTACTACCTATTCGGAACCAGAATATTTGATGACATGGGTGATAAGGTAATTGTTGCCAAAACAGAGCCTGTTGTCACTAAAACAAAGAAAGGAAATCCTATGTCTGTAGGATATGAATCCACAATTGTGGCTGGAATCTATGATGTCAAATTCAAAGGAAAATACACTGACAGTTTTGAAAAATACAAAAAGGGAGAACTCACAACTTCACATGCAAGCTATCCAATGGCCGAACCATTACAGTACGAGTAAATGATGGAAATACGGGTAGAATGGATGCCGGACTTGATTTATCCAAAAAAGCTGCACGTAAACTCAGAATCAAGAAAGGCACTACGGCTGAAGTCAAATTTGAAGTATTGAGTTTAGGGAATGAATAGTAAACCTGTCACCTATGATCATAGGTGACAGATGTTAAAATGTTCGTTTCATTTCACTGTGATATCATTTTTACAATCTGTTCATTTACTTAATTGTTAAGACACATAATTTAGCGCTCTACAAATTACCTGCCCGCCAAGGGCTGCAACCGAGGTTAGAGGTCAACAGCTCCAATCGTCCATTACAAAAAAAGCCCAGCGAAAACTGAGCTTATATTGTGAACCCGGCAGGATTTAAACGGGCCCGCCAAGGGCTGCAACCGAGGTTGGAGGTCAACAGCTCCAATTGTCCATTATAAA
>JAUIKE010000382.1 GCA_030430845.1 Bacteroidia bacterium
CACAACCAATAATATTCTTTTGGGAGGTCGTTTTAAGAAAAAAACTTTGTTTTTTTCTTAAAACGACCTCCCAAATAAAATTTAATGGGGTGGGTAAAAACGAGGAACGAGTTTTTACACAACCCCCAGTTTATTGGGACCTTTCGAAAATTCGGGATGTCTCATGTTTATTTTAGAAGTTGTTTAAACAAAATCCTCTTCTTCCCAATCGGTTAGCTTTTCTTTATCCAGTCGTGGAAGGTTCAGTGATTCACTGGAGGTTTTGCTAAAATTATTGAGCAAGGTTTTATGCCCTAAATAATAGGTAACCATTTCCTTATTGACCACTATTCGGAGGTGGGAAGCTTTATCTTTTGTTTGATACAGCCATTGCTTAAGTTCGACCGGTTCGGAAACGCCGGTCATAAAAGCTTCTCCGCTCGCTTTTTGGCTGAGTAGATATTCCTGGCCCCTATACTCTATGGAATTAGGCGGGTAATTATAGGAAAATTCGAGGCTGTTGCTTTCATGCAAGTCCAGCATTTGCTCTTCAAAGGGGCGGAGTACAGCTTTGTCTTTTTGGAGAAAAACAAGCGTATCGGTCCCTTCATCACTGATTAATTGCAGCAGTTTATCCGAATCACCGTCTGCCCAGTCGTACTGGGTCACATGTGCAACCTCTACGAACTCATCATTATAGTAAATTTCACTCTTAGTATTGAGGCCATAAACGCGCCCCATTTGTCCTGACAAGCTGGATGTTCTTCCTTTTCTGGGTTTAGGGAGTTTAGCCTGGCTGGTAGTAGTCTTGGTCTGGCCATATTCTCCTTTGACAGGGTTATCTTCGATATCCAGGTATTGCTCCAGGTATTCTTCAATTCTGGTAGCATCGTGACTTTGCAGGCCGCCGATAGAGGCGACCTCTATATCCCGGCCGTTTTTTAATTTGGCCCGAACAGTGTAAGTATATCGTTCTGAATTGTTTTTTCCCTTGTTAACCTTTTGCTTGACGTATAATTGATTGAAGTCCCGGGTTTGAAACTTTTTATTGCCCTTAAACCACGGAATGGGATAATGGATCACATTCATCAAGTCATAATTGACGATGATCTTAGTTTTGTTAAACAACAGGCAAAGCGAATAATAAAACAGCCATATGCCTACTGCAACGTGAATGAGCGGGAAGACAAAAAAGATCCAGGGGGCTCCTCCTGTAGCGGCCATCCCATACCAGAAGGCCAGGAAGGCAAACCAAAAAATGGAGAAAATGATCATAAAAATGGCGGAGGGGTTGAACCATTTGTATTCCATGGAGAGCATGGTGTCGTCTTCGTAGACTTTGAGTTTGTCAGATTCGAACATGGGTGTTTGGAGTTATTAGTTTGCTAAGATATTAATTAGAAGTAAGATTTGCACTTTTTATCTCATTTTGTATGGTGACGGCTACCTCAGACAATTCACTATACAACTCATTCATATAATCCGTTCCGGCATTTCTCGAGTGACTGCCGACAAAGGCCGGATAATTCAGGATGCCTTGCAGTTCTTCCAGCTCCGCCTGGCTGGCCAAGTTCCTAAAAAGCTTACTAATTAGCGGCTTTATGGATTGTACGATATTGTTTTTGTACATATCATATTCCATCTCTTCCATGAAATTATTGAGGCTTTGCTCTTCGTCCTCTATTTTCTCTACAAGACTGTAGTATCTATACAATTCAGATTCAATGGTCGTTTGTTGTATTTTACTTAGATAGCCGGAGTTTTTCAAAGCATCAAAGCCGCTTGAATTATATTGAAAAGATTCATCGAGCCAGGGGTTGAATTGGAAATATTTAGAAAAATAGGTAGTATACTCCTCTATAGTGATATCAGTTTGAGCAATCATTTTCATGAAGTACCTGGACCCAAATATTGAACTATCACGAAAAGCCATAATTAGGTCAAGCTTTTCCTGATCGGCTTTGATGTTTTGTGAAATATTATTTAGATATCCATGGAGTGTTTCCGAATCTTGCTTTGTGGTGTTCCAGTTATTGATTTGTAAGGCGATCAGAATTCCCAATACGACCAGCACAATTTCTCCTATGGCATAAAGAAGATACTGACTGAATTTGCTTTCGGAAAGTAGCTTTTTTCTGATCTTTCTGAAGAATTTTATCATTGAATTGTGTGTTTTAATGCCATTAGATCATCCCAATAAATCCAATGCGGATTCAAATGTTTTCCACCATGCTTGAGATAAAAAGCCCGGTAGTGATTCTCAGGTTCAATTCCTACACAAAGACTTTTTGCTCCGGTCGGGATCAACCATTCCAGGAAACGAAGGAATAAGTTGGCCCCAATACCCTTTCGTTGATACTCTTTTAGAATGTAAAAAGATTGGATTTCTGAATCCAGGCTGTAACGGGTGCTCCGATGACCTGCTATGTAGCCTACGATTTCATCATTCTCAACGGCTTTCAACACCATACGTTCTGGTAAGGAACTGGAAGGTGAGCGAGCAGCAAAGTAGTTCTGCCAGCGCTGAAGCCTACGCTCATAGTCGATTTCTATTTCTTCTACAAGATCCGGGATAGATTGTTTTTTGCTGGTGATCTCGACGGAGGTAAGGGCCTCTGCGTCAATCAATTCGGCTAGATGAATCTCCATTACCAATACAAATTGAGGAATAACAATGAGCTATTTTAGTCCTTTTTCTTTTTTAATTCTTCTAGGGTTTGAATATGTTTTTGCATTACCTTCCTATTATTAAGTATTCCTCAACAATTGATCTTTTAACTTTGGAATGATTTCCGAAGTGATACTTATGTGGTTTTTTAAGAACACTTATCTCATCTTTATACTTTGAAAGCAATTGCTTTAGTTTATTAAGATCTGGAAAACCATTGTTAGAATAAGATAAGACAATAATGCTATCCTGAAACTTTTCAAAAAGTTGATCAAATGTTTCAACAGCTTTAGACCTATAAGAAAAAGGAGTATACTTTTTCTGAATTTTTTATTTTTATTAAAAACCTTCGTCTTTGACGATGGTTATGCATGTTGGCTGCGCCAGTATTTTTGACACAAAAAGTTGTTTTTAACTAAAATTAATTGTATATTTATGCTGTTGGCAATTTAAATGGATCTGCTGAAAACCAAAGCAGATGTAAATTATAATTGTTGTCCAAATGAAGCAAAAATAGCTATCATTGAATAATCTGCCGGGATAGCAGATTACGGACGTGGAGTGATAGTCA
>JAUIKE010000383.1 GCA_030430845.1 Bacteroidia bacterium
CCCGGGAGTCCCTTTTTCCGTTCGCTCTTTTCCTGTCGCAGGACATGGAAGACTGGAAGTGGAGATCGTAAGTGCCGCTTATGAAGCTTTTCCCCAGGCGCCCCAGCTCTTTAGTGAGGCTATCCAAGAAACACTCGATATTAAAACCCGGGTGATTCCTGCTCGTTCAGGAGCCTATGGAAAAATAAGTTTCACGCCTATTGTAAGCCGGGGAAGCCGGTATGAACGACTGACAAGGATCGATTTGCGTATCACTTTCATTTCACAGCCTCCAATTGTCAGAAGAGGTCCGCTCAATACAGAGGAATCGGTTTTAAGCAGTGGGGATATCTATAAAATTGGGGTCTCTCAAACCGGCATGCACAAAATCACCTATACCTTTCTAAGAGACGAACTCGATATTGACATTAATAATGTAGACCCATCTCGTATTCAGCTATTCGGTAATGGCGGCGGGCTCCTGCCGGAAGATATTCAGGTAGAACGCCTGGATGACCTCGAAGAAAATACCATTTGGATTTCAGGAGCCGAAGACGGCAGTTTTGATCCCAATGATTTTATCCTCTTTTACGCTGAAGGAGCTGATAAATGGACTTATGATGAGGATAGCGGAGATTTTAACATGGGCAAAAACATATATGCCGACCGCAATTATTATTTTATCAAAATAGGCAGTCAGGCTGGCCGGCGGATCAGTGAGCAGCCTTCCGTTACATCCACCTCCTATACAACCAATAGTTTTCAGGATTACGATCGTTTTGAAGAAGATAAGCTCAACCTGATGCATGAATGGATCCGGGCCCAGGGCTCCGGTAAGGGCTGGTATGGTTCCCATTTTAAAGTGACCAGAGAATATACCTTTAATAATTTATTCCAATTTTCAGGTCTCGACCAAAACGAACCGGTCAGGGTCAAGGCTCGCATGGCACTAAGAGCTACCAGCCGATCCTCTTTTAGCCTGGACATCAATGGACAGAGCTTGTCCAGTGATCTGGCCTCCCGTGTAACGATCTTGTCTGGTACCCGAGATAATGAGATCAGTTATGCTCATCCGGCCATTATTGATTCGGAAGTTAATATTAATGGAGAAAACCTCAATATAATTGCCCGCTATCCTCATCCCGGCGGCAGTGGAGACGGCAGTGAGGGTTGGCTGGACTATATTCAGGTTAATGTTCGACGGAATTTGAGTATGACAGGCAATCAGCTGCGTTTTCGCGATCCACGTACGTTGGAATTTCCATCCAGTAGCTTTCAGTTAAGCAATGCCACCAATCAGTTGCAGGTATGGGACATTACCAATCCACTTCAACCAAAACGTCAGCAATACGACCTCACCGGCAATGTCCTCAGCTTTGGAGTTAATACCAATATTTTAAAAGAATTTATCGCCTTCTCTCCCAGTGCTAATCTTCTCACTCCGGAGCCTGCCGGCAGAATCGACAATCAGAACATCCATGGCATTCTGGATGTGGATATGGTTATTGTTTACCCACAAGATTTTGAAACGGCTGCACAACGCCTGGCACAACACCGCCGAAACCATTCAGGACTAAAGGTTGAGTTGGTCCGCATCGATCAGTTGTTCAATGAATTTTCTTCAGGTCGTACGGACCCTACCGCTATTCGTGATTTTGTGAAGATGTTGTATGATCGCATGGCTAATTTTGAATATTTCCTGCTATTAGGAGACGGATCTTTTGATGCCAGAGATCGATACGAGTTGGGCGGAAATTATATTCCGGTATACGAAACCGAATCTTTCAATCCGATTTATGCCTACCCTACAGATGACTATTTTGGCCTCCTGGAACCAGATTCTCAAACAAGGCCGGATGATCCTCTTTCGGGTGATATGAGTATTTCCATCGGTCGGCTACCGGCCCAAAGTCCCGAGCAAGCTGATATTTTAGTAGATAAGGTCATTAATTACGAGACGAATCCAGAAGTATTCAAAGACTGGCGCAACAAAATTGCCTTTGTCGGGGATGATGAAGACAATATGGTACATACGGACCAGGCCGATGAAATAGCTGAAAAGATCAGTCGACTTTATCCCAATCTAAATATTGATAAAATCTACATTGATGCCTTTCCTCAGGAAGCAACGCCTGGAGGAACCCGCTTTCCGGAAGCCACCGACGCCATCAATCAATCCATATTTAAGGGGCTTCTATCTATGACTTATGTAGGTCATGGAGGTACAGCGGGCTGGGCCCAGGAGCGAGTACTGAACATATCTGATATTCTGAGCTGGAACAATCAGGACCAATTGCCTTTACTGATCACGGCTACCTGTTCCTTCGCAGGATATGACGATCCATCTTTTACCTCGGCGGGTGAGGAGGCCATCCTGAATCCGAAAGGAGGAGCTTTAGCCTTGTTTACCACAGTCCGGGCCGTTTTTTCGGACTACAATAAAGAGCTGACGGATAAGGTAATGGAAGTCATTTTTGATCGCTCGTCCGGAAAAGTTCTGACCCTGGGAGAAGCCATGAAAGAAACCAAAAATAGCTTTACCGGAAGTTCGCTTATTATCAACTCCCGCAAATTTGGTTTATTAGGCGATCCAGCTGCCAAGCTTGGCATTCCTGAATACCAGGTAATCACAGAAAAAATCAATGGACAAGCAGTGGAAAACAGGCTTGACACCCTAAAAGCCCTGCAAAAAGTAACCATTGAAGGGATCGTAGCTGATGGAAACGGACAAATATTGGAAAACTTTAACGGCATCCTTTACCCAACCGTTTATGATAAAGAAGTGACGTTAAAAACACTGGGACAGGACTCGCGGAGCTATGCCTATGAATACGATTTACAAAAAAACATCCTTTTCAAGGGGCGGGCTTCGGTAGCCCAGGGCCGCTTTTCCTTTTCTTTTGTCATCCCCAGGGATATCAATTACGAGCTGGGCCTTGGAAAGATCAGTTATTATGCAGCAGATGAAAATCAACTTATTGACGGTAGTGGTTCCTATCTGAATATTGCCATAGGAGGAACAGACTCTAATGCATTACAGGACAACAAAGGGCCCGAAGTAGAGGTATTTATGAATACGGAGGATTTTGTATTTGGAGGCATTACCGATGAAAATCCGACATTATTGGTTAAGCTAAATGATGAAAACGGCATCAATGTTGTAGGGAATAGTATAGGTCATGATCTGGAGGGAGTTCTGGATGACAATACCCAGCAGGT
>JAUIKE010000182.1 GCA_030430845.1 Bacteroidia bacterium
TGTTTACTCAGGTCGGCATGTAGCACCTTATTTCGAAGATTCACTTCCCTTAATATGAGTGCTTGTCGTTCTTTTTTTAGCATTTTGGTTCAGAGTTTAGAGTTTTATGGTTCCAGGGTTCCAGGGTATATTATTACAATAACATAGCGCTTTAGTATTAAAATGTTGTAGGCTACTCCTCATAGAATACGGTTATGGGTTCGCTGGGAACCCCTTCCTGGTGTTTTTCATTGACGGCCCGGATGACGTACTTATATTTTTTATTGGTTTTGGGAGGATAATCCATGATTTTTAGTTTTTTCATACGGTAAGGGGTAATCCTGGCAATATGTGACGGATGATCAAAATTAATGTTTTCTTCAGCTTCGAAACGATAAATGGTATAATAATAGCCTTTAGCGGCCCCTTCCTCCTTCCATTTGATCTGGATGCCGTCTTTTCTGTTTTTTATTTTACGGATAATAACCTTTTGGGGTTTTGGTACATCTAACTGAGTGTATTCCGGTAAGAGGGCAGGATATCGATATAGATCAAGGCTCAGGGAATCGGAAAAACCCAGCGGGTTGCTGAATAGCGATCGGGCACTAAAAAATACACTCCCGTACAAGAATTTAAGGGAACGATTGAGGCGGATCTGCCGGGGCATTTCCGAGGGATCATTCCATTCAGGGGCGCTATGGTTTCCAATACGGTAGGCGCCATGCCCAATAAAAACATTTGTGCCTAAACTGTTTTCATTCCACCATTCTGAGAGGATCTGAAAATCGGCCAGATCAAAGCCGATGTGCCAGTATATCTGAGGCACCAGATAGTCGATCCATCCTTCCTCCATCCATTTTAGTACATCGGCATACAGGTCATCATAGGTGGTTTGGCCGGCCCTGGTATTGGAACCCTTCTGTGGATCAAGGGCTATATTCCGCCATACCCCAAAAGGGCTAACCCCGAATTTAACTGCAGGGTCAATCGACCTAATGGTACCGTGAAGGCTTTCGATCAGAAGGTCTACATTGTTTCTTCTCCAATCGTCTATGTTCGCAAAACCCTGGCCAAAGCGGGCATATTCGGTGCTATCGGGAAAAACTTCGCCCTGGATTTTATACGGATAAAAATAATCGTCGAAATGTATGCCGTCGATATCATATCTGGAAACCAGGTCTCGTATGACCTCGTTGATGTGCGCTCGGACCTCCGGGAAAGCCGGATTGTAATAATAGCGGGTACCATATCTTACAAACCATTCAGGGTGTTGCTTCAAAGGGTGGCTATCTGCTACCAAATCGAGTTTCCGGCCAAAAGTGGCCCGGTAGGGATTCAGCCAGGCATGGAATTCAAAGCCTCGCTTATGTGCCTCTTCCAGCATGAACTCCAGAGGATCATAGTAAGGGCGAGGGGCCTTTCCTTGTGTCCCAGTTAAATAGGCCGACCAAGGCTCTAGTTTTGAAGGATAAAAAGCGTCGGATACGGGCCGGACCTGAACGAAAAGAGCATTCAGCCCCATATCCTCCAAACTATCCAGCATGTCTGTCCACCGTCGTTTTTGATCCTTACTGCGCTGAAGATCTTTAGGTGGGAAGTCAATATTCACAACCGTAGCTATCCAAACTCCGCGCATTTCTCTTTTGGGGAGATCCTGCTGACCTTCCATACCGGTAAAGATCAATAAAAATAGTATGCTTATCAGTTTTCCGCGCATGGCTTAAATTATTTTTGAGGACCCCTGATGTATGGCCCCGCCGATGGTGTCTTTTTTTGCACCTGTAACCGAACACATTACATTTGGAATGTTTTCAACCCGAAGTACGCCCATGAGGGCCATGAGGATGGCTTCTTTGAAAGCAGCAAAGGAAGGATCGGTTTGCTCAATGATGATGTTAGTTCCAGTCAGCAATAAATCCAATTCCTTCATCAAAAATGTATTAAATACACCTCCTCCGGTAGGTAACAGTTTATATTCCGACTTTTGAAGCTTTTCTTTGGCAATGAGCTTTTGGAGGCTTATGGCTATCTGTAAGGCAATATGAGCAACAGCCGTTCGCATCTGATCCTCCAGAGAAAGTCCGCTGGCTTCAATTTTACTCAATAGATGGCGTCCTCCCCAGAAATTATCCAGTGTTTTGGGGTAATCCTGTTGGTAATAATCTGCTTGGTTCAGTTGTTGGAGTAAGGCTTGATCGACCTGACCCGCAGCCGCAATTTTACCCTCATCATCGTATTCGAGCTGCCGTTGAGCTGCCAGGGCATTCAGGATCTGATTGGCCGGGCCTATATCGAAAGCAATGGTTTTATCAGGTAGTAAAGCGGTGACATTGGAAATGCCGCCCAGGTTAAGGCAAAAATCATAGTCTGCCAACAAATATTTGTCTGCTATGGAAGCAATGGGCGCTCCCTCTCCCTGGCTGGCTACATCCTGATGCCTAAACTGATTGATGACGGGCAAGGTCGTTTCGGCGGCTACCGAAGCGCCGTCTCCTATCTGTACGGTTAGCATTTTCGAGGGGTCGTGGAAGATGGTATGGCCATGAAAAGCAACGAAATCCGCTTGTACTTTCAATTGCCCGAGAAACTGATTGACCAATTGCCCGGTATAATGGCCAAAATCAACATCCGCCTGCATGATGCCAAGTGCATCGGCTTTGGGCAGCGTACGTAGTCTTTCTTTCCATTGAAGGGAAAAAGGAAGGGTCGTTCCTTCAATTAGCTCCCATTCGTGAATGAGGTCGGGCCCGCTCTGTCCTCTTTGGAGGGCAAAACGACACAAGGCCAGGTCCAAGCCATCCAGAGAGCTTCCCGACATGATGCCTAGTGCGCAGTATTGTTTGATATTACTTTCTAGTGTCATAAAAGCTAATTTCGACAAAAATTGCAAATTATTGCAATAATTATTGCATTAAATAAAGTTTTTTTCTTTATTTTACAACTATAGTTCTCAAAAAATTGCAAAAAATAAAATCAGACTTATGTCTAGCAAAATCGCTCAAGTCAAGACTTATAAGCGACCTGAAAAAATCCCTACACAGATTTTTGAAAACTCTCAAGATGCTGCTTGCTCAGTGGCGCTTGAGATTGCCCAGTTGATCAGGGAAAAGGCTGCGAGGGGGGAGAATTGCGTTTTAGGTTTGGCTACGGGATCCACTCCAACCGGTTTGTACAAAGAATTGATTCGCCTTCACAAGGAGGAGGGATTGAGTTTTCGCAATGTGGTCACTTTCAATCTGGATGAGTATTATCCGATGCAGCCGGAGGAGTTGCAGAGCTACGTCCGATTTATGAAGGAGAATTTGTTTGATCATGTCGATATCCTGGATATCAACATTCATATTCCCGATGGGACTCTTGAGAAGGATCAGGTGGAGGATTACTGCAAGGCTTATGAAGACAAAATTGAGAGTATGGGAGGCTTGGACTTGCAGATACTGGGCATTGGCCGTACCGGCCACATTGGTTTCAACGAACCTGGCTCGGGCCTGGATTCGCAAACCAGGCTTATTACACTGGATCATATTACCATCAAAGACGCTGCCAGCAGCTTTTTCGGCGAAGAAAACGTACCTTTAAAAGCTATTACTATGGGGATCGGCACTATTATGAGTGCTGGAAAAATCATATTAATGGCTTGGGGGGAAGGCAAGGCTTCAATTATTAAAAAAACACTGGAAGGACCGGTAACAGATTCTGTACCGGCCACTTATCTGCAGCAACATCCCAATACGGCAGTTATTTTAGACGAGGCTGCCGCCTCTGAACTTACTCGTCGAACGGCACCTTGGTTGCTTGGAAGAGTTAACTGGGCGGAGGATGGAATGATCCGCAAAGGAGTGATCTGGTTAAGTTTAAAACTCAAAAAGCCTATTCTGAAGTTGACCAATCGGGATTACAGTGATAATGGTATGATCGATCTGGTGACGGAATTTGATACAGCCTACAATATTAACATCCGGATATTTAACGAATTACAACGGACGATTACCGGCTGGCCGGGTGGCAAACCCAAGGCGGATGATACCTTTCGGCCGGAACGCGCAGAACCCGCTAAAAAGCGGGTGCTCCTTTTTAGCCCTCATCCCGACGATGATGTTATTTCCATGGGCGGCACCTTCATTCGATTGCACGACCAGGGGCACGATGTCCACGTGGCTTATCAGACCTCCGGTAATATTGCCGTATTTGATGAAGATGTGGTGCGCTTTGTAGATTTTGTGAACGATTTTCACGAGGCTTTTGGCTTTGATCAGGCGACAATGGAAAATATGTTTTCTTCGATCCGGGCACAATTAAAGGACAAGCAACCGGGGGATAGTGACCCTGAGGAAGTACAGCAAATAAAAGCCCTGATTAGGAGAGGAGAGGCTAAGGCAGCCTGTCGATACGTGGGCATACCTGACGACCATATTCATTTTATGGATATGCCGTTTTATCAGACCGGGCTAGTTAAGAAAAAAGACCTGAGCGAGGCAGATATCCAACTAACCGTTGATCTCCTGAAAAAAGTAAAGCCACATCAGATTTTTGCAGCCGGTGACCTTTCTGATCCACACGGTACTCATAGAGTATGCCTGAAAGCAATTCAGGATGCTATTGAACAATGCAAAAATGATGGAGACGAGTGGCTGACCGACTGTTATGTCTGGCTGTATCGCGGAGCCTGGCAGGAATGGGGTATAGAAGAAATAGAAATGGCAGTGCCTTTGAGTCCCGGAGAATTATTAAAGAAGCGAAGAGCGATCTTTAAACACCAGTCGCAGAAAGATCAGGCGATGTTCCCCGGTCATGATGTTCGGGAATTCTGGCAGAGAGCTGAATTTAGAAATCGATCTACTGCTCAGCTTTATGACCAGCTAGGCCTGGCGGAGTATGAAGCCATAGAAGCCTTTAAGCGCTATTATTTTTAACATTGTTCATTTGCCTTAACCCATATTATATATGAGTCCTACTCTCGTTATAGGAATTATTTCCCTATACTTTCTGGTATTAATGGGAATTTCCTGGCTGACCACCCGCAAATCAGATGCCAGTACTTTTTATACTGCCAACCGGCAGTCTCCCTGGTATTTGGTTGCTTTCGGTATGGTGGGAGCCACACTGTCGGGAGTTACTTTTATTTCCGTACCGGGAGAGGTTGGTAATAGCCAGTTTTCCTATTTTCAAATTGTGCTGGGATATATTCCCGGGTATTTGGTGGTGGGCCTGGTATTACTGCCTTTATATTATCGGCTGAAATTAATAACCATCTATACTTATTTAAAGGAGCGGCTGGGTTATCGTTCATACAAGGTTGGGGCCTTTTTCTTTCTCTTTTCACGAGTTCTGCAAGCTTCTTTCCGCTTGTTTTTGGTGGCGGGAGTCCTGCAGTTGGCTATTTTTGATGCATTCGATGTCCCTTTCTGGGTAACAGTATTAGTGGCTATTTCCTTAATATGGCTATATACCTTTAGGGGTGGCATCAAAACCATTGTTTTCACCGATACGCTTCAAACCCTTTTTATGCTGGCTTCTGTTGTGATCAGCATCTTACTGATCATGAGTGAGCTGGACTTATCGGTCGCAGATACGGTCAATCAGATACAGGCCAGTGATTTTTCCAAAACGTTTTTTTGGGGTGGTTCGGGGAATAACTTTTACAAGCAGTTCTTCTCAGGGATGTTCATCGTTATTGTCATGACGGGCCTGGATCAGGATATGATGCAAAAAAATCTAACCTGTCGAAACATTAAGGATGCACAAAAGAACATGTTGTGGTTTACAGTAGTCCTGGTGGTTGTCAATCTGCTTTTTTTAAGCCTGGGCGCCTTACTTTATATTTATGCCGCTGATCAGGGAATTGCATTGCCCGAACGTTCGGACGATCTTTACCCATTGTTGGCGCTACAGCATTTCAATATTTATGCAGGTATATTTTTTCTGCTGGGAATTACGGCTGCTGCTTATTCCAGTGCTGATTCAGCCCTAACCTCTCTTACTACCACCTTTTGTGTAGATTTTTTGAATATCAAGCCGGGCGAGAAAGAGAACGAACAAAAAATTCGCTTACTGGTGCATCTGGGCTTTTCGATTTTAATCTTTATTACCATCATCATCTTTCAGTTGATCAGCGATGAAAGCGTGATCAATGGGGTATTCCGGGCAGCCGGGTATACCTACGGCCCCTTATTGGGGCTTTTCGGCTTCGGTTTATTCACAAAACTGCAGATCAAAGACAAATGGGTGCCGCTGGTCTGTATTCTTTCTCCCATTCTTTCCTATTTGCTGAATATGAATTCGGAGGAGTGGTTCGGCTATACGTTTGGCTTTGAAATTTTGATCGTAAACGGGCTTTTTACCTTTCTGGGCTTACTGATACTGAGCAAGAAATAAGGTCGGCACTTTACCGGATCAAACGGAAATTTGTACTTGAAACATTCTGATAAATAACTATGAGCTAATGCTAAAATTTTTACACATGAAAACAAATAATGTTATGAAACTTACCTTTTACCGATTAAGTATGGTTTTGATCATGCTGTTTTGTGGTGGGTTCCTTTCACTTTCCGCCCAATCGGATTTTGTTTTTTCGGGTACTGTAACAGAAGCCTCCAGTGGGGATCCCATTATCGGAGCAACAGTACGTTTGAATGTTACTAATGCCAACTTTGGAACGGCTACTGACCTGAACGGAAATTATCGATTTACGGCTACACTGGCACCGGGTACTTACCAACTGCTGGCCAGTTATGTGGGATTTAAAGAACAAATGCTTACCGTAGATGTAGGGAGCAGCAATGAAATATCTACAGACTTTGCGCTGGGTACCGACATCCTGCAACTGGATGAGATCGTCGTAACGGGAGCTTCGGTTGCTACCAGCCGGAAGCAGTTGGGCAACGCAATTTCTACTTTGAAAAATGAAGATATTGAAAATTCAGGGGCCATCGCTGTTGATCAGGCACTGAGTGGAAAAATATCAGGAGCACTGGTGCAGCAAAACTCCGGTGACCCGGCAGGAGGGATCAGTATTCGCCTTCGTGGAGCCAGTACCATTGCGGGTAGCTCGGATCCACTGTACATCGTTGACGGAGTGATTGTGAACAATAACAGTAACGAATTAATCGACCTGGGCGGTACCAGCCAAAACCGCTTGTCGGATATCAACCCGAATGACATCGAACGCATTGAGGTGATCAAAGGTGCGGCCGCCGCCGCGATTTACGGTTCGCGAGCCAGTAACGGAGTCGTACAGATCTTTACAAAAAGAGGGCAGGAAGGTAAGCCTTCCATTAGCTTGTCAACAAATTTCAAGATCAATGATCTGAGAAAAGAAGTGGAATATAATGAGGTGCCCCTGGCATGGGAGGATCCCTTAGATAACACCAACCTCAATACCGTTCCTGCTACAAGATATAACTTGCAAGATGAGATCTTCGAAGCCAATACGGGGGTAGAAACCTTTTTATCTGTAACCGGTGGGTCGGCAAAAACCAAATACTTCGTATCTGGATCTTATCTGAACAATGGAGGTATTGTAAAAAATACCAGCTTTGAAAGATTTGGCGGCCGCCTGAATCTGGACCAGCAGGTAAATGACTGGTTGACCTTTACCTACGGGCTGAATTATACACAAAGTACTAGCCAGGATGTCCCAAATGGAGGGATCAATGCTGCTTACGGAGCCCTAACCGGCTACTTATTCAGTGAAAATTCAATTAATCCTGCACCCGATGCTTCGGGTATCTTTCCGGTAACCTCCTTACTAGTACCGCGTACCAACCCGGCCGAAGCAGTGGCCCGTTTTGATTTTAGCCAAAAAACCAATCGCGTGATCAGTAATCTGGGGCTCAATATTTTCCCTTTTGAAAACTTTGTGATCAATTATCGTTTGGGGATAGACTATTATAACCAGTCCGCTACAGGATTTGTGCCGGTGGGCAATACTTCTCCTAATAACACAGGCTTTGCTACCCGTAACGATGCCAATGTTTTTCAGTACAACAGTGATCTTAACCTGAGTTACTCTAAAGACCTGTCTTCCTCCATCAAATCGACTTCTGTGCTTGGTGGAACCTGGCAATTTGAGCGCTATGACCGTATTGGACTGACTTCAACTATGTTGGCTCCTACCGTATCTGTTTCGACAGGAGGGACTCCCGTTGGGCAAGTAGATTCACGGAGCAGGGTATCATATTGGGGGGCTTTTTTCCAGCAGACAATTGGCTTCAGTGAAAAAATCTTTCTGACGGGTGCCTTACGGTTGGATGGAGCTTCTGTTTTTGGAGAAGATGAAAGAAGTCAGCTTTATGCGAAGGCAAGCGGTTCGTATGTCCTCTCAGCAGAAGATTTCTGGCAGAACACCTTTGGCGCTACGATCAGCAATTTCAAGTTGAGAGCTTCCTGGGGAGAGGCCGGAAATTTGACGGCTTTAGGTGCTTTTGACCGCTTCCTCAACTTTAATCCTATTGCATTTAACGGAGCGAGTGGGGTGATACCTTCTACTCTTTTAGGAAATGAAAATCTGGCTCCCGAGCGGCAGGAAGAATTTGAGATCGGATTTGATGCTGGTTTGTTCAATGACCGTGTCGGTTTGGAGTTCACTTACTACAAGCAAACTGTTGAGGATCTATTATTGCAAAGGGAGATTGCTTCGTCTACAGGTTACACCACTCGTTTTGAAAATGTAGGAGCGCTGGAAAATGAAGGGATTGAATTGTTGCTCAGAGTGAATCCGGTGAAATCGGCTGATTTTAACTGGAACCTGACAGCTACTTATTCTGCTAATGATAATACAGTTACCAGAGTGGAAGGTGAGCGGATCACCCTGCCCGGTAGTTTTTCTACCAGTTTCGTTATTCCCGGAGAGAGCCTGGGGGTATTTTACCGTCAATTTTATGCCAGGGATGCGAATGGAGAAATCATTAGAGACGAAAGAGGAATCCCTAGCAGAGGAACGAACCCGGATGGATCTTCTTCCAAGGTAATAGGAGACCCCAACCCCGATTGGTTCGGATCATTAATCAATGAGTTTACTTATAAGAATTTTGCCTTTAGAGTACAATTAGATGCCGTACAAGGCTTTGATGTATTCAACTGGAACCGCCGCTTGCTGGATAATGTCATTTTTGGTGGCGGACCCTTGGTTGGAGAGGGCCTGCTTGGTAATGTGCCCAAAGAGCTTGGAAGCGTTCAGGCTGGTATCTTTGAAGAATTTGTGGAAGACGGTTCTTTTGTAAAGCTGCGCGAACTGGCACTGAGTTATTCTTTCCGTCCAAAGGGCTCGGCCATTCAGAATGTAAGGATCAGTTTGATCGGCCGGAATCTGATATCCTGGGACAATTATTCCAGTTGGGATCCGGAAATTAATACACCCGGCCAGAGCAATGGCGTAAGAGGTTTTGATTTTGCGGGCGTGCCGATTCCTAGAACCTATCAATTGGGTGTTAGCGTCAATTTCTAGAACGCTAAAAAGAAGAAGGTAACCGCCTGAGATTTCTAACTAATAAAATGACAAACAATGAAAACCATAAAAAATATAAGATCTATTACGATCGCGCTGATGACCTTGATGCTGGTCTCAGCCTGCGAAACAGAGTTTTTTAATCCCAATGCACCCACTGAAAGCCAGGTTCTTTCCTCACGGGAAGGGCTGGTGGCTTTAAGTGTGGGTATCAAACAACTGTATTCCACTACTGGCCTGCGCTGGATTATAGAGACGCCGGCGATCACTGCACGGGAAGGAGGCATTACGACTACCTTCCAGAACATGATCGAACTGGAAGAAGGAGGAGCAGACCTGCCGAATTTTAATTCTAATGTATCGGGTATGTGGGCTACACTGTTACGTGTGATGGTGATGTCTGATAATTTGATCGAAAGTGCTGCAGAAGTGGATTTAGGTAGTGATACGAGGAATACTTTTATTGCTTTCGGCTCATTCTTCAAGGCCTTATCCATAGGGGCGCTCTCTCAGCACTATGAGCAGGTGATCGTCCAGCCCAGCCAAAATAACGATGCGAGCTTTGTTTCACAGGCGCAAGGATATCAAACCGCTATCACCTTACTTGAAACGGCCAAATCCAGTTTGAGTGGGGCAAGTATTCCCAGTGATTTCAGCAGTAATGTATTGGGAGGCCTGGACATGCTAAATAGTGTGAACGCCATGCTGGCACGCTTTAACTTGTTTGCCGGTAATTATGACGCAGCTATTTCAGCAGCACAGGCAGTAAACCTGAATGTGGCTTCTGTGTGGGAATATGACGTCCAGAGTCAAAATCCGGTATGGAGCCGGGTTTTCCAAAATAATGCACCCAATTTTAAGCCCAGAGACAACTTTGGCTTACCGACCGATATCTTTTCCTTTAATCCAAATGACGGGCGCCTGGCCTTCTATCTGGTTCCATTGGATCAGGATAATCAGAATAATTTACCAATTGAAGACCTGGCCGGATTTTTTACAAGCCCTACCGGCTCAATGCCGGTCTATCTACCTGGAGAAATGTCGTTGGTCATTGCGGAGGCAAATGTGAGAAAGGCGAGCCCAGATTTGAATGCTGCAGTAGCCGCCTTGAATGCTGTAAAAACAAAGACGGATGATCCGTTCGGAGTGAACGCTAATGTCGGAGAATATGACGGTCCTCTTACCGCTGACGATATTCTGTTGGAAATTTACAAAAACAGAAGAGCGGAATTGTTTTTGACGGGCCTGAGCCTGGAAGACAGCCGCCGATTCAACCGGCCGCAACCGAGCCCTCAGCCCTTGATGTTCTCGGATGAGCGCAACCGGAATTTTTATCCTTACCCGGAAAGGGAAAGGAATAATAATCCGAATACGCCCTCGGATCCAAGTATCTAACCCATAGCACAACGTTCACGTTGCCCGTTTTTCGACCTTTAGGTTGAATTATTGGCAACGTGAACGTTGTGCTACTTAATTCATTAGCTGAAATACGAGAAGACTGCCAAAATACGCCATCGCACTCATAAACAAAAACTGCACGATCGGCCATTTCCAACTATTCGTTTCTCTCTTCACTACCGCCAACGTACTCATACACTGCATAGCAAAAACATAAAAGATAAGTAAGGAAAGCGAAGTAGCAGCCGTGTAGACCAATTCTCCGGTGACGGGATTGCGTTCGGCGGCCATTTTATTTCGAATGGTTGTTTCATCTTCTTCGCTACCGATGCTGTAGATGGTCGCCATAGTACCTACAAAGACTTCGCGCGCGGCAAAAGAGGTAATTAAAGCGATGCCGATCTTCCAGTCGAAGCCGAGCGGCTTGATGGCTGGTTCAATGAATTTGCCGACATGGCCCGCATAAGATGCTTCTAATTGTTGAGAGGCTACGAGGTTCGCTGTGGCTGTTTCGTCCAGGTTTTGCTCTGCAGCGATTTCTAGAGCTGCCTGTTCGGCCAGCTGCATCTTATTAGAAGGACCGAAGTAAGCCAATACCCAAAGAACAATAGAGATCACAAAAATAACCTTCCCAGCTTCCCAGGCGAAGGTTTTTACCTTTTCCCAAACCGTCAGCCATACATTGCGCATGACAGGCAGTCGGTACTCAGGTAATTCCAGCATTAAAAAACTGCGTTCGTCACTTTTTAAGATGAGCTTAAAGACGAATGCAGAAACCAGAGCAGCAACAATTCCTAATAGATAGAGCCCCATAAAGGCTAGGCCTTGGAGGTTGAAAATGCCGCCTACAATGGTTGAGGGAACTACAAAACCGATCAAGACGGTATAAACGGGGATGCGTGCCGAACAGCTGATGAGCGGGGTGACGAGTATCGTGATCAAGCGCTCTTTCCAGTTGCTGATCGTACGGGTACTCATGACGGCCGGGATGGCACAGGCCCCTCCCGAGATCAAGGCAACGATACTTTTTCCATTCAGGCCAAAGAATTGCATAATGCGGTCGAACATAAAGGCTGCCCGGGCCATGTATCCAACTTCTTCCAGGAGTGCGATCAGGAAAAACAGGATAGCGATCTGTGGAACAAAAACCAGAATTCCCCCAAGCCCGGCCAGTATGCCGTCCGTAATCAGATCGGTCAGCCAGCCGCCCGGAAAGTTATTGCTAACCAGGCCGGCCATCCATCCGAAAAAGGCCTCGATGCCATCCATCGGTATGGTCGCCCATGCAAAGATGGCCTGGAATACCAGTGTCATAATGACGAAGAAGATGATCGGACCTATAATTCGGTGTGTCAGCCAATAGTCGAGCTTGCGTGTTACCCAGTTGTCTCGTTCTTCCGGATTGTGGATCGTGCTGTATAGGATTGGTGAGATCCTGTTATAACGATCCATGGTTTCATTAACCTGTTGTTTGATGGATTCAAAGGAATGCTGTTCCTGTAAGCCGGTGATGGCTTCCTTTTCTTGTATGGATAAAAAGGGAAGCCATTGATGGTGATGTGCCAGCAGTAAAGCCTGGTAATCCGTAGTAATGATCGAAAACTGATCCCGAATGGCTTTAATGATCTTTTTTTCCGGCTGGGTCGGTAAATAAAATGCCTTATCCGGATTATAAGCTTCTTTCTTTTGAAGTAAATTTATAAGTGCCTCCTGTAGTTGATCCAGTCCTTTGCCGGTACGACCGCTGACGGTGATAGCCGAGATGCCAAAGTTTTGGGACAATTTTTTAAGGTCAACTTCGATCCCTTCCTTTTCCGCCATGTCTGCCATATTGAGTACTAACAAAGTAGGGATTCCCAGGTCTTGTACCTGAGAAAAAAGGAGGAGATGTTTTTCTATTTTGGTGACATCCGCTACGTATACAACAGCATCCGGATGATTTTCATCGGAAGGATTGATCAGGGTCTGAGCTACGATACGTTCATCCTTGGAATTGGGATAAAGGCTGTAGGTGCCGGGTAGGTCCAATAGCTGTATGGTTTCGGAACCAACACGGAGTTGACCGACCTTTTTATCGACGGTGACGCCTGGGAAATTCCCAACTTTTTGTTGTAGCCCGGTGAGTTGATTGAATATGGATGTTTTTCCGCAGTTTGGGTTACCAACCAGGGCAATGGTTTGAGGCCTGGATTCTTTCTCCACAGTATCTTTTATATTATCTCAAAATAACACGTGCAGCTTCTTCTGTACGCAATGCAACCAATAAATTATCTGCTTTAATGTAACATCCTCCGCCAAGTGGCGCTCTTCTGACCAGCTCGATCCTGGTACCAGGAAGAATACCCATTGACATTAACTTTTGTGCTACTTCATCATCGGTGAACTTGTTGATGAACCCAACTGCTCCTCTTTTGAGGGCCGAAATGGTTTTTCCGCTGTTAAGTAATGCTACCACAAATCCTTGTTTTGATTTAATCTAAATAAATACACTGCTAATAACGCTAAAATAATTGGTTTTGCTTTTCTAGATGGTAACAAAAATCACTAAGACCCAAAAAATACCTAATTTTATGCTTTCTATACCTAATATTAGGTAGTTTTTGATGGTGAGAGTAGTTCTTTTGATTGGAATCCATGAATGGATGAGTTCTTATACTATTTTTCTTATTGATTATAGATAATAACTGTTATGAAGTTTTCTGTATCGATTAAATGCTCATTTTGGATAGTGATCATTTCCACCATTTTTTCCTGCAAAAAAGATAATTTAATAGAACCGCTTATCATTGAGAGGGCTTGCGGAACCATTACTGCACGAGCGGATGCTCAAGCAGGGGATACTTATATGCTTAATGGGATCATCTATACGGTTGTTGATAGTGCCGGGTTAGTGGAAATGATCGAAAATGGTGAGGATGTATCAACGGCCGTAACTACATTCATCAGGAATATGAGTGGACTGTTTTGGGGGAAATCTGATTTTAATCAGGACCTATCCGCCTGGGACGGGAGGATAAGATACCCAAAAGTCTGAAAGCCGGAGTTTGAGGCATTGGTATTGGAAAGGTGAAAAATCTTATATTTGTAGATTAGTTTACTAATGCACATTATTAAATTGCCTTGGCTCTACCTATTTTGGTAGAGCCAAAGGTTTTTTATGGATATTTCTTACTTCATCAACTCCTTCACCTTACTCGGTACCTTAAACCGCTGCCCATACTTTTCACTCAAACCCCTGCACTTCTTCACAAATTCAGCATAACTATCATACTCATTCATATACTGGACTACGCCTCCCTTGAAAGCAGGGAAGCCCCAGCCGTAGATACTTCCCAGATTGGCTGCCTCAATGGTTTGAAGCACACCCTCCTGTAGGCACCAGGCCGCTTCCAAGACTTGTACGATCAGCAGGCGGTCGATGATCTCCTGATGGTCGAAGGGGCCTTTTTGGGTAGGGTAGTGTTCGGTGAGTTCTTTCCACAATGATTTTTGGCCGTTACCTTCATAATCGTAGAAACCCGTTTTTTTGGTACGGCCGGTACGGCCTAACTCATCGATCATTTTGCTTAAAACCGAGACGGCCGGATGCTGAATATATTTGGAGCCGTAATGTTCTGCGGCTTGTTTTTCGTATTTGAGTACCAGGGGCAGGCTAAGTGCATCCGCCAATTGTAAGGAGCCGCGGGGCATGCCGGCCTGCTTGCCTAGGTTTTCGATCAGGGCAGCCGGATAGCCTTCCTGGATCATGGTAATGCCTTCCAGGATGAAAGTGTTCTGTACCCGGGCGGCATAAAAACCCCAGTCGTCTTTTACAACTATCGGCGTTTTTTTAATGGCCTTTACAAAATCAAAGGCTCGGGCAACGGTTTCATCTGTCGTTTTTTTGCCTTTGACAATTTCAACAAGGGGGACTTCGTCAGCGGGATGGAAGAAATGAAGACCGACATAGTTTTCGGGCCGAATGGATCCGCTTGCCAATTGAGTAATCGGAATAGAAACCGTATTGGTACCAAATAGGGAATATTCATCGAGAAAAACTTCGGCTTCTTTGGTCACTTTTTGTTTGACCATGCGGTTTTCGAAAACGGCCTCGATCACGAGGTCACAGGCTTCAAAGTCGCTCGAATCTTCTGTGGTAGAAATGTTCTTGAGCATTTTTTCTTTATCGGCCGGATGCAAATGCCCTCGGTTTATTTTTTGGTCTAATTTGTCGCTTACCATATTTCTTCCCCGCTCGGCTATGAGTCGGGATACATCTTTGAGCACCACTTTCAATCCATTTTCCAGGCATGCCAGGGCAATACCGGAGCCCATGTTCCCTGCTCCGATAACGCCTACCTTGCGTGGACGGAATTTGCCGAAACCTTTGGGTCGATTAATGCCTTTTTTGATAGCATTGGCATCAAACCAGAATGCCTTGATCATATTTTTGCACTGCTTACTTCTTACTAATCTGGTGTAATAGCGGCTTTCGATCCGGCAGGCCGTATCGAAATCAACTTTCGAACCCTCTGTTAGTACATCCAGGACCGCTTGCGGAGCGGGGAAGTTGTTGTGCGACTGGCTGGCCAGTTGTGCAGCCAAAGCTCTGATCCTGGCCGCAACAGCCGGGTCTTTAGCGTTACCGCCGGGAATGCTGCATTCTTTTCGATCCCAGGGACGACGGCCTTCTTTTGTTTTAATGAGCCAATCCTTGGCTTTCTGAAACATGTCTTTATCATCAGCGGCCAACTCGTCGATTAGGCCGGCAGCCAGTGCTTCTTTTGGAGTATAAGCATAGCCTTCAGAGATGACGGGATAGGCCTTTTCCAGCCCCAGCAACCACATGAGTCGGATGATGCCGCCTCCACCTGGAATAATACCGAGGTTGACTTCCGGCATACCTACCTTGGTTTGGGCCCGATCAACGGCGATCCGGTGATGACAGGCCAGGGCCACTTCAAAGCCGGCGCCGAGGGCGCTGCCGTTAAGAGCTGCTACTACCGGCACACCCGGATGTTCGAGGTCACGAAGAAATAGTTTGAGCCGTTCGGAAAACTGAAAGATCTCTTCGGCTTTATCAGCTTTATATAAATATTCCAGGTCTCCGCCGGAGAGGAACGTCTTTTTGGCTGAGGTTAGGATTACACCTTTGAGGGCGCCTTTTTGTTTTTCTTTTTGCAGGTGTTTGATAACAGGTACAAAGGCCTCAAAGATCTCGTGATTCATGACATTGACGGTCCGGCCGCTCATGTCGAGGGTGAGGGTGACGATGTTGTCGGTATCTTTTTGGTATTTGATCATTTATAAAACGTTTTCATTTTTGTATTGAGCGGGTTTGAGTAATTGTTGGGGCCGCGGCCCCAACAATTACTCAAACCCGCTCAATGATCGTGGCTACTCCCATGCCACCACCTACACATAAGGTAACTAAACCTGTATTCAGATCTCTTCTTTCCAGTTCATCCAGGAGGGTTCCCAACAACATGGTACCGGTGGCTCCCAGCGGATGCCCCATCGCGATGGCACCTCCATTAACGTTAATCTGATCCATGGGAATATCCATTTCTTTTTGAAATTTAAGTACGACGGCTGCAAAAGCCTCATTACATTCCCAGAGGTCAATGTCTTTTTTGTTCATCCCGGCTTGTTTGAGGGCCTTTTTCGCGGCTGGGGCCGGTCCACTGAGCATGATGGTCGGATCGATGCTGACATTGGCCGCGGCCACTATTTTAGCACGTGCTTTGGTATCAATCTTTTTCCCCACTTCTTTACTGCCTATCAGCATGAGGGCGGCTCCGTCCACAATACCGGATGAATTTCCGGCTGTATGCACATGATGTATTTTTTCTACATAAGGATATTTATGGAGGGCCATCTCATCAAAGCCCTGCAATCCGATTTTTTCAAAGGCAGCAGGTAGCTCAGCTAATTTTTCTTCGGTGGTATTAGGGCGAAGATGCTCATCCTTATTTAATATTACCAGGCCACTGGGATCATGTATAGGTATGATGGACTGGTCAAAATAGCCCTCCGATTGAGCTTTGAACGCCAGCTGCTGAGAACGTAGGGCATACTGGTCAAGCGTTTCGCGGTCAAAACCTTCGATGGTGGCGATCAGGTCGGCTGATACTCCCTGTGGGAGGTAATTGATCTTATTGATAATTTCAGGATCATCGATGAGCGGCCCGCCGTCACTGCCGATGGGTACCCGGCTCATGCTTTCCAGGCCTCCAGCAATAACCAGGTCTTCCCAGCCTGAACGCACTTTCATGGCAGCCAGATTCACCGATTCGAGGCCGGAGGCACAGAAGCGATTCAATTGCAACCCACTGACTTTATCCGACCAGCCTGCGTGTAATAAAGCCGATTTGGCGATATTATACCCCTGGTCTCCAATAGGGCTTACACAACCTATGAGGGCATCTTCAACCAAATCGGTTTGAAGGTGCAGGCGTTGTTCCATGGTTTTGAAAAGGATACCCAGCAGGTCAATAGGTTTGAGTTCGTATAGGGCTCCGGACGGCTTACCCTTACCCCGGGGCGTACGCAGTGATTCGTATATATAAGCATTTCTCATGCAGCAGGATGGCTTTTCATTCTTGTTTGCG